>JAFKLR010000007.1 GCA_017304685.1 Sphingobacteriia bacterium
GGTTCTATATCAGAATATCAAAAGAACCTTAAAAATGTAGAGAAAGAAATATCCTCTAAAGATCTTAAAACCCAATTGAAGAATATTTTGTTTATAAGAGAAATGTTACCTCATGTTCTAGATGAGAAAAAGCTCGCTACTATTGATATTTATAAATATAAGAACCTCAAGAAGCTTGAAAGCTTGTCTTTATCTGAAGATATTAAACCTGATAAAGCTGTGTCATTTGAGGAATTAAAGGCTTTAATAATAAACTTTAAGAAAATAAAATCATCTTATAATGATATTCAGTATTTCAATAATGAGTTATCTAAAGCTAATGCTAATATTTCTAATATAAATGATAAATATGAAGAAAGTACTCAAATTAGAGATTCAATAATTAATGAATTTAAAGAAACTTTACCAGAACTATTTATAAAAGATCCCTACGCATTAGAGCTTTTAATAAAACATGATAAATACACTAAAACTATAGATAAAATTAAATCTAAGGCAAATAAAGTCTATAATCCTTTATTAAAACGTATATTTAAAATTGGTGATAAAACCGTAGATAGTAAATTAAAGGAATTAAATAAGAAATTTAATGAATTAGCTAGGGTTAACGATATTATTGCGATAACACCAAAAAGACTTGAAACGCAAAATAACGATAAATCTATAGCTGAAGATAAACTGAAAGAAGCTAATGTAATTTGCAGGAATATTGATATTTCTAAAGAAGAGAAAAGAGTAATTGCCGTAATTAATAAAGCTGATATTTCAGAAGATCAAAAGAAAGAACTTGATACTCTTTTTAAAGATATTACAGGAAGATCTGTTTCAAAAAAGTTTGAAAACCCAGAAGATACCGGTTATAAGCCTAACGGGTCTGGGTTTAAGTTTTAATTAACTATAGGAAAATTATGAAAATAAAAAAGATTATTCAAAGTATTATACTAACAATAATTATTTCTTTAAATGCAATTAGTATTACAAACGCATATACAAATGATTCAAAATTTGATGAATTAAACTTTATAAAACATTCTAAAAAACAACCTAATTTGTTAGATAGAATAAATAACTTTTTGGATAGTGCTCTTCTTATAAGTTTATTACTTATAATTTTACTCGTATGTATTTATGTTTTATATATTAGCTTACCTCGTAATCAATTTATATTCAGCACTATATTTCTAAGTATTGGATTTATAATTTATATTTTAACTTTTCTGTAATTTTATAGAATTTAAGCTTCTAGATTTTAACCATCTGAAATTTATAATTAAAAGTTAATATATTATAAAATAACCAATTATTTTATTGATTTGGTTTCTTTTAAGAGTTATATTAATAATTCCTTAAATTATATGATACTTTTAATGGTTATATTATATGCTTAAAATTTCATTTTTAATTCTTACACTTGTATTAGTTGGAAATTGTTCGGATAATTCTACAAAACGTATTAATGAAAAAATATTAGAAAAAACAGTAGATTTAGGTAAGATGACTAAGAAAGATATAGAAATGTTGTTTGGCAAACCTAATGAGATTAATCGAGATACTAAAGAAAACATAGAATATTGGAATTATCAAGTTCAAGATAATAACTCAAGCTTATTTGATTTTAACAAACAAGCTGAAAATTTTCATAAAATCATTCAATTCTCATTTAATAACGATAGCTTGGTAATGAATTATACTATTTTAAAAGCTATTAAAGACGAAAAGTGGAGTAAACCACCTTCAGGGTCTTTATTTAAATACAGATTCAAAAACTAACTGGTAATTTAAAAAATTGCATAATTTACATGTATAACTATATATTAAGCAAAATACATAGCTTTAATTAAAACAATTTGTATTTTATCAGTTATAAATAATGTCATCAGTTGATTTTGAATTAGAATACTGGAGATTAATTTATCTAATAAGCGCTTAATTTCAGGTGTTTCAAGCGATAGTTTTCCATAAGATAAATTATAGGATCTTTATTTTGATAATTTCTCTTTCACTTTTATTTAGCTTATTTATCCAATATCTATAAAATTATTGTTCCCCACGAAAGAACTTAATGATAATTTATTGATTAAAATCTTTTAGAAAGGTTTTTTTCTATTGAATAATTATGAAAGTATCGATTTCTATTAGGAAAGTCTTGGGCATTTATATTGATAGATTTTGATTTAACATTTTTATATCGATGAAAAAGATGTTCATCTTGAAGACTTATAAGTCGATCTAATTCTTCAAAACCTTTTAAATTATAACTACTTTTTGGAATTATTGAAATAGATATACAAAGAATTTTACAAATTATTTCATTAGGTAAAGTATATGAATTGAAATGCGATATTAAGCAGTTTAATCCTTTTTTTGATAATGATTTTATATAATAAGAATAATCCTTCAAAGGTTTAAGATATTTATCTTTAATAAAGCAATATTTTAATATCATTGACTTGATAAGGAAAGAATCAAAAATCTGGATGAAAACTGGGTTACTAGAGGACGTATCAAACTTTATCATCAAAAATTCAATAGGGCCATTATTCTCAATATATTCTTTAATTTCAAATACTTTCTCCATCAGTTTTCCAACCTTTTTGAGAGTGAAAGTTTTATCAAAATCCTTTGTAATATAGTTTTTAAACCAATCTTCGTATAAAGTTTCTGATTTAATATGAAGTCCATTATTTATTGTAAAAAATAATTTTAATAAAAAAGATTTAATAATAATTTTATTAATATTAAAATCATCATTTCGTAATATCGAAAATAAAAGAGGCTTAAAATCGGAAATTCTTATGTTATAAGATTTATATATCTCAAGTAATATATTTCCTAACTCATAATTGTGATTATCTATAATTATTTGTAAACTATAATGTCTGTTTTTATTAAATATTAGGTTAAGATTTATTCCTTGTCTGTTAGCTGTTTCTATAAAACCATAAAGTTGTTCGACTTTATTATCTTTAATAATATATATAAATTTTGATTCAAATAATTCATCTTCAGTTGCAAGAAATTTATTAATATATGAACCTGCAGCTTCTAATAACTTATTTATCATTTTTACCTTCATTTAAATACGGAGTACATATACAATAATTTATTACGGTAAAATATTATAATACAAATAATTATAGTGTACTTCTAATTATAATAATTTATAATTTTAACATTTGTTTAGCTTCTTCTATTTGTTGGAAATTATTAGTTAAAAGTTCTGAATTTTGCCCAGAATAAATAAAACATACTCCTTTAAAATTCATCCCTAAATATCGACAAATTTCTTGAAATATTGCTTCAAGGTTTTTTGGAGGAGATGTGCCAAAACAAGCTAGAACAAATAAATTTTTACCTCTTAATTTTTTACCTAAATCTTGTCTTATTTTTAAAAGGTCTGTGAAGCGATCAAGAAAAACTTTCATTTGACCACTCATAGTGTACCAATATATTGGGGTTGCTAGAATAAAAGTATCATAATTCATTATCTCTTCCATTAAAGTAAGGAAATCATCATGCTTATTCTTATGTTCGTAATCAAAGGGTAAAATATTATAATCATTTAAATCTATTAAACGAATTTTTTCTTCATATACCGTTTGTATTGCCTGCCATGTATTACCTCTGCTCCTTGAACTGCCTAATATTATGATAGGATTATTCATAATATAACCTCATTTAATATTGTTCTAATTAATTTATAATAGTAATTTTAAGTTTTTTAAATATAAATTTAATAATATATTAGTATTCTACGTAGTAGAAAGTATAAATTATATCTTTAACATAATTACTAATTGAAATTACTTTTAATTTAATTAAAATAATATTAGTATTTAATTGTTTATAAATTAAATACTAATATTATGTTAGAAAAAGTTTTAAAAAAATCAATTAAAGAAGGTAATATTGATTATATACGACATTATTATAAACTTTCTAAACTTAATTGTTTTAAATATAGAAACTATTATCCAAAAAAAGGATATACAACAGTACTTCACTTAGCAGCACGTTATAATCAAATTGAAGTTATCCGATTTTATTGCCAGGAAATGAATATTGATATTAATATTCTAGATTCAAACAAAGAAAATATGCTTGCTTCAGCAAAAAAGCTTTCACTAGTAAAAGAATTATATAATTTAGAAATTAACATTATAGCGCTAAATAAAGAGAATAAAGGAATAATTGAAACATCTTTATGTCAAAAAAATTATAGGAAAGCAATGTTTGTAACCACTATATTTTATTTAGTACATAATGTAAATTTACCTTACTTAAAAAATCTCTGGGATCAGCATTTTCGAAAGATAAATTTTGATGAACAAAAGAATCATACAATATTATTTTATCAAAAATTTTTCTTAAATTTAGAAATAGTGCATAGATTAAATTTTAATAAAACAACTAAAGAGCTTATTTCACTAAATTTTAATGAAATAATGAAAATTGCAGGTAAATGTTACAGAAATAATATTGAGAAGGCAGTTAAAATTTTTATAGCTAATAGATATTTAGGGAATTTAATGTTATTGTGTTCAAAAGATATTTATCTAAAATGTTTTTCAAAATCTATGGAGATTGAATTACCAAATGAAATTGTATGGACTATAGCTTCTTATTTAACTTCTTATTCAATTTCTTGGACAGAGTTGAATAGATCATATGTAGAAGCTCGTAAATCATCTAAAATTTTTAAAAATAATAATATAGGATTGAAATGAGTATTTGTGCGATTAAAGGTATAGGTATAGCTACATCATATGGCTTAGGTTTTGAAAAGCTTAAAGATGGATTATTAAATAATTACTCTACTATTAAATATTCAAATTTATATAATAAATTTGTAGCTGAAATTCCTATAAAAAATAATTTTAAAATAAGCACCTATTCATTATTAGAATATGTTATTAATGAAGCTCTAGATAATGCAAATTTAAGCAAAGAAAAATTAAAAGATAAGAATGTATTAGCTATAATATGTACAAGGTCAGGTAAAGTACCACAAAAACTTATTGACTTAACCGTAGAAAGTGAGTGGTTAAAAGATAAAGAATTCTTGATAAAGAAAATATTAAATTTAAAAAATATATATTTTGCTTCTATAAGCGCTGCTTGTGCCACAGTGAATTTTGCAATAAATCAGGCCATTAATTTATTAAAGGATCAGTCTTTATTTGATTATGCTATAATATTAGGTAGTGAATTATTAAATAAATATGAAATAGCTGGAATGGAAGCTACTAAAGCTTTAGGACAATTTCCTGCAAAACCATTCGACAAAGAACGCGCTGGTATTAACTTAGGTGAAGGTGGTGGTGCAATAATAATAGAAAATTACAAAGGGGAAGATAATGCAAAGGCAATTATAAAAGGAGTTTCTACAAGAGTATCTGTTAAAAGCCCTACTCAAACGGACATATTAGCGTTTTCAAATGTTATAAAGGATGTTTTAAAGAACTCGAAAACTAATAGAATAGATATGATCAATGCACATGCAACAGGAACAATAGAAGGTGATTCTGCAGAATGTAAGGCTTTAAATTTATGTGAATTATTAAATGGTGTGCCCGTGACTTCTATAAAGGGCGCCATTGGGCATTTACTTTACTCAGCTGGTTTTCCTTCAATTGTATCAAGTATTATTTTCATGCAAAATAATATAATACCTCCTACAATTGGGTTAGAGAATATCGATACTGAATGTAATATTTCAGCTGTTAATAAAAACCCTATTAATAAAAAAATAAAAAATATACTTATTAATAGCGCAGGATTTTATGGAAACTATTCTAGTATGATATTAAGTTCTCCTGTGTAGAGGAATAACACTGAGACGCTAAATTCTTCAGAGCTATTCTATCGATTTTACCATTCGAGTGATAGGGTAATGATTCAATTATAAAATAATACTTAGGAAATAATTCCTGGTGTAATTTCTCTAAACTCCATTTTTTAATATCTTCGATTATATTAGTATCCTTTGAATTAAGCTTTACAAGAGCAGTTAATTTCTTATGGCCAAGGTCATTCATATCAATATAAGTTACACCGACTTCTTCTATATTTTTATGATTAAGCAATGTTTGTTCAATAGTTTCTGGATTGATATTATATCCATTTACAATTATAATATTTTTTTTTCTTCCTATTATTTTAATATATCCTTCTTCATCTATATTAACAATATCACCAGTGTAAAGCGTTTTATCTGCTATGTTAAAAGTATAATCTCCATTTTCAAATACCCAATATCCTTCCATGATACTTGGGCTTTCAACAACTAATTCACCATCTTTTTCTACCCAAGTCTGTATATTTTTTAAACATTTACCTACACTACCAAACCGAAAATTTTCTAATGTATTAATGGAAATATTAGGGCCCGCCTCAACTTGACCATATCCATCTAATATTGGTTTACCGGTAAGGTTATACCAAAGTTTTGCTAGTTTAAGTGGTAAAATATCCCCTCCACATCCCCAAATTCTAATAGAAGAAATTTTAGAAACATAATTTGGATTTTTTACTAAAAAATTATATAAAAAAGAATAAAATACAGGTGTACTATCATATGCAGAAGATTTAGTTATATTAATAATTTCACATAAATGTTTAGGATTTAAAGTATCTGCTAAAATTAAATCCATTTTATATTTTTCCCACATATGTAAAATACTCAAACCATAAGCACACCATAAGGGTAAGGATATTAAAAGTTTATCATCTGTCAGGTAGTTTAAATGATTAAAAGTGGCTGTTGATTGAAAGTTTATGCCATTATGATTCCAAGCAATAAGTTTAGGCATACCAGTAGTACCAGAGGATCGACAGATAACAGCAACATTATTCAATTCTTTATTATTTAAAAATTTTTTGGATGAAATCTTTATATACTCTAGTTTATTTTCTGTTTCTTTAATAAGTAAAGAAGCTCCAAATTTTTTAGCTTCTTCTTTTGCTTCAAGAGTTTTGTATATTATTAAAGGTATTAGATTTAATTCTCTACACGCTAAATAAACCTTTAAAAATTCTAAATTAGATTTGAAATTAAGGCCTATAACTTCTTTATCATTTACACCTAATGATTTCAATTTATATATTTGATGTTGTACTTCTTGTTGGAAAAAGGGATATAATTGCTCATTCAAATAAACCTTCCCATATCTTTTAAAGCTCATGTCTCACCTCTTCTCCTAAATAATTTTCTTTAATACCTATTGGTATGTCTTGAACGTTTATTTGTAGCTCAATAATTGAAATATTATTATTAAGTGAATTAGTTAACGCTGATTCAATACATTTATTTAATGATTCTAAATCGCTAGGGGAAAAATAAAATGCATCGAGTTGTTTAGCTAATGACTCAAGATTATCTTCTTTTTCGAATTTACATCCTATGGAAATATTTTGGGATTTTTGCGTCAATGCTGGCCATCCGAAACCCTTATTATTGAGAATTATATAAATTATACCTAGTTTTTTTTCAGCTGCCGTAAATAAAGCTGCTCTTCCAAAAGAAAAGGATCCATCACCTGTAACTGAGATTACAATTCGTTCTTTATTACTAATTTTAACCCCTACTGCAACACCTATAGGTAAACCTAATCCTGTATGTTCCCCAGGTGAGAAAAATTTATCGTGTTCACCATTTATGTGAACTGGATAAAAATAAGGCCACATATCGTTTAATCCATTATCAGAAACTAAAGTAAAACCGTTTGGAATTTTTTCCTTTAATAATTTGAATAAAAACCTTACTTTATTGCTTTCAAAATTAATATTATCGGTCAAATAAAATTTTTGTTTATTTTTAACTTTTTGAATTTCCCTTAGCCAATCCTCATTATTGCTTTTATTTAATAATTTAAATTCCTGTATTAATAATTTTAGTGTTTCTTTAGCATCTCCTATAAGTTTATAATCTGCTTTTATGGATTTACCTATATCTTCGGGACAGATGTTAAGTTGTATTATTTTCTTTGATTCAAGTAATGATTTTATCCCTATTAAAACAGTTTCTTCAATCTGACTTCCAATAAAGAAAATTACATCCGAGGTATTTAATAATATTTTAGAAGGAAGAGAAGTATACAATCCAATTAAACCACAGCTTTGATTATGTGTTTCATTAATACTCCCTCGTCCAGAAGCGGTAGTAAAAGCTGCTGCAGAAAGAATTTCAGTGATTGAAGTAAATTCTTCCTTTGCAGAAGAAATCATACATCCTCCCCCTGCAATTAATAAAGGTTTTTGAGCGTCACTTAAGATCTTTGCTATAGTTTTAATATCTTGTATTATAGGAGAATATACATATTTCTTAGTATCTAGCGAAATATGTCCTTCATAATTTGTAAAAATTAAATCATCAGGTATTTCTATATAAACGGGCCCTGGTTTACCGTTTATAGCTATATTACATGCTTTTTGTAAAATGGGTTTTATCATATCGTAAGATTCAACTCGGTAAGCGAATTTTGTTATTGCTGACATGAATCCTACAGAGTTAAATTCTTGAAAAGCTCCAGTATTTTTAAGTGACCTAGACACTCCATTAGAAATAATAATCATAGGTATACATTGAGAATAGGCCTCCAAAATACCCATTGAAGCATTCGCTAAACCTGGCCCTGGATTACATGAAACAAAAACACATTTATTACTTTCTTGGGAAAATCCAATAGCGGCTGCTATAGCCACCCTTTGATCTCTAAATGTATAAGTTTTAAAACCTATTATTTTTGCAGTTGCTTCTAAAAGACCTATACCGTCTCCTACCATTCCAAATAAAGTATTTATACCTGATTCTTTTAATGAATTAGCATATAAATCCCATACATTATCATATGATCTCATTTCAATTTCTCCTTAAAATATTTTTATTACTTAAGATGGTTTAATAGACAAATTTTTTTTTCTTTAATTAAATAAACTCTATCATAATTAATTAATTTCGAATGTTTATGGGTAATTGTAATTACCGTAGAATTAGAAAAATGCTCTTTTATAATATTATCTAGAAGTTTGGAATTTATCATATCTAAAGATGAATCTGGTTCATCTAATAAAATTAATGGTTTAGGGTTTAATATTGCTCTGCAAAAACTCAACAACTGTTGCTCACCTTTACTTAAAACCTGTTTTTCATTAGAGATTTGTATCTCTAAAGGATTGTTATTTATACTTTTAAGTTTTTTTAGTAAATTAACTTGTTCTAATGCCTTGAGAATTATCTCTTCTTCATGTTGATTATAAGGATCAATATTGTTTCTTATATTTGTAGGATATATAATTGGTTTTTGAGGGATCCAGGTAATTAAAGATTCTAATTGAAGTTTATTATATTTCTTAAGTTCTAAATTATTTAGTTTAATTGAGCCCTTATATTCTTTTATAAAACCCATAAGTGTCATAAATAATGTAGTTTTACCTACACCGCTTCTTCCAATTACAGCTATTTTTTCTCCAGAATTAATTGAAATATTTATCTCTTCTAATAAAATTTCAGAATTAGGATACTTTAAACTTACATTATTAAAAGTGAGATTTAATTTAAAATTAGGATAAGTGATTACTCTATTTTCATAATTATTATAATTTATTTTTCCATCTATATTACTATTAAAATTATCTATTCTTTCAAAGCTTCCTATATCATATTTTAATCTAATTATTTCAAGAATGCTTAAAGATAGATGTTGAGTAATCATGAAGGAAGTTGATATTAAAAAACTTGATAAATTTTGTGAATTAGGTGTTTTAAAAAAGATTATAAATAAAATTAATAGACTAATAGTAATAATCCCAGCTAACTCGAGCATAAGCCAATAATAACTATAAGTTCCATTTTTAGTATAAGAAATATTAAGTATATTTATTAACTCATTTATAAATTTTTTATTAAAATAATTTGCAGCGGGTGTATTTCTTATTTGGGAGATATTAATTGAAGATTCATTAATATTTCCTAAAAGTGTGGAGATAGATTTTGCATTGTGATCAGATAAATAGGTAATTTTATATAAATATTTTTTTGCAGATTTATTAATAAACAAAAATGCTAATATATATATAATACTCATTTTAGGTTGATGCAAAATCACATAACCAACTGAACATACTAAAGAAGAAAATATATTCAAAGTAAAAGAATATTGAGAAGGTAGGTCGCAATCTAATTTATTTGTATCATAGGATAATCTATTTATTAAATCACCAGACTTTATTATGGTTTTACTATATAAATCACATTGTAAAAATTTATTTATAATAGAATTAAAAAAATAAGAAGATAGCTTAATAGAATTAAAATATATTTTTTTTCTGATTAAGATATAAATAGTAACTGCGGATATATTTAATACAAAATAAATCAATAAAGCTGGAGTATTACCATAAATGAATTTATTATCATAATAGTAAGACAGCCAATTATTTGAAAATAATTGTAAAATTGAAGGTAATAATATAAGACCTATTAATATTTTATTTGAAAAGATTTTATAAGTATACTGTATTAAAGAAGAAATAAGATTTGAAGAAGATTGGAAATCTTTAATATTCACTACTTCATCAATTTTTACATTCGTATCAGAAATATTTGCTGTTGAAATTGAATTTAAAGCTAGATTAGATTTAATAGAGGTAATAGGATATTTTTTACAAGCCTCAAGGGGGTCCTCGTAAACTTTAAATTCGTTAGAACTTAAAATTATTATTTTGGAAATTCCTTCAATATTATCAATTTGTGAAGTTATGATAATTCTAGTTTTATTCTTAAGGAATTCTTTCATTAACTTATTATATATAATAGAAACGCTATTAGGATCCTGAGAACAGAAAGGATCATCAAATATATAAATATCTGATTCTTTATAACATATTCTGGCAATATTTATTCTTTGTTTTTGTCCCTCAGAAAGATTAATACCATTTTCTTGAATTATTGTTAAATCCCTAAAAGGTAAAAAATCTATATCGTCAACTAAATTTGCTTTTTCTATAACTTCCCTATATCTTTTTTCATCAAATTGCTCAAAAAAAATTATATTATTCTTTATTGAATCATTTATAATTAAGGGTTCTTGACCACAAAGAGCAACTTTACCATTAATCAATACACAATTTGATGAATTATTTACTAATGTATTTATAAAAGTAGTTTTACCTATACCAGTTTCCCCCCAAACAAGTACACACTCTCCAGGATTGATAATTCCTGTCAAATCGTCAGGTAATTTGTAATTAGAATTTGTGGTATACAAGTTCAAGTTAAAATGTTTGACAGAAATACTACCTTTATCAAGATCATAATTTTGATTTTGGTGCTTAATTATTTCATTCGTCAGCCATTCTGAAATAAAAAGGGTTATTCTTTGTGTTGCTACTTTAGAAATATTAAATTCAATAAAACTTCTAGCAAAAAAGTATAAATGATAACGTATTAAAGTTAAAATAGTAATACTAGTAAAAATTTTTGAAATTTGAGCTTCTTTTACTTGTAATAAATATAAAGATACGACAATACATGGAATAATTATAGAAATTGAATTTTGAAGAAAATCCAAAAGAAGTAAAAGTTTAGAACTTTTTTTTATAACATTTTCTTCATTTTCCCTAATGCTTTTAAAATACCTATATGTAAAATGTTCAAATGAACAAATTTTTATTTCTTTAAAAAAATTTTTTAACCAGGTAAGGCAGTTAATTTTACTATCAAGAATGTCTTGAACTTCATTTTGTATTTTTTCAAATTTTTTTTCAGTATTTAAGTTTAAAAATATAAAAATTATTATTATTATTAATGCTACTAATGAAATCCAGTCTACCAAATAATATAATAGCAAGGTGAAAAAGGATATAAAGATAGGACTTATGAACATAATCCCTTTAGACCATTTACCCCCAATATTTTCGCAATCCTTTGCTATAATATTTATTATAGAAATTGAAGCTGGTAATTTAGAAATCTTAAGAGAAATATCATAAATCAATCCTCTAGTAAGTGCAGTTGTTCTACACTGTAATAAAGTAAAATGAAATTTATAATGTACGTATAAAATAATAGTTAAGAGTGGAATTAACGTTAAATTTAATAAAATGACGACTTTATTATATAATGTGCCATAATAAATTAAGTTGATATTTTTTAGACTTATGAATAAGCTTAACGCCCCGCAAAATTCAAATAAACTATATAAAATGAATAAGAAAAGTACTTTTTTATAATCTCTTTTAAAAAAAGAGTTAATAGTATTTAAAAAACCATTTTCTTTAATATTTAATAAAGCTTTTTTTATAGACTCTTCTAAATAAAGAGAAAAAGGGTCCTCATTTAAATGAAAGTTATTTTTAGTATGAAAAATACTATTTTTAGCCCAAAAAAAGAAAAAGTTATATTTTACTTGCATATTATAATAAATGTTTAATTATATATTATGTATTAAACTAATATTTATAAATATTATAATCTAATGAGTAAAGTTTTTTTAATAATATTATTCACTTTTCTAAATTTGTTATATTGTAGGGCTGAAATTATATATCTTCAGCAAATAAAAGATTTGCCATTGCCAAAACCATTAAGTAAAACTCTAGTAGTATTTGACATTGATGAAACTATTATTGTTAATACCTCTATGATTTCTAATGGAACATATAGTGCAAAAGTGTGGATGCAAAGCAAACTAAAACTTTCCAATGACAATTTTACTAAACTGTATTCACATCTTATTACTTCAAATATCTTACCTGAAGAAAAATTAAATATTTATACTCAAATTTGTGATATTGGCGATAAAAATAAAAAACTTGTTGAAAAACATACTCCTTTTATAATTAATAAATTACAGTCTATGGGTATACCTGTAATCGCATTAACATCACGAGTAAATGATGATCCTAATTTATGGTATACGCTAAATAAAATTCAAATAGACTTTTCAAAACCTAAATTATTAAATAATAATGATTTTTTGAAAAAGCTTAAGAAACCTGAAATATTAAAAGCTTCACCCTTTAAACCAAGTTATGAAAAAGGAATAATATTTACTGATCTTGCAAATAAAGCTGAAACTTTAACTCTATTTTTAGAAGCTCTCGATTTTAAGCCCGATTCTATAATATTTGTAGATAATTCCTTAGACCATTGTTTAAATATTGAAGAAACATTAAGTAATAAGTTCAAAACTCAAGTTTATTTTTATACAGCTTCTGAATTACAATTTGATGAAAAAATTGCTTTGATTCAATTTGAAACTTTTAAAAAAAATGGGGTTTTGTTAACTGATGAAACAGCTTATACACTATTATTAAAAAAATAAATTTTTTGGAGGAAACTATGCTTTTTAAAACTATCGCCTCTTCATTTTATAAAAAATATCTTTATAATTATAGTCGAGATTTTAGTGCACATTATTTTAGAGGTAAAAAACTTATGTCAACATTCTCATTAGGAAAATTGAATGAGGTCCCTTCTGATCAACCAGATATAAATCATATAATTGAAAACTTACCCTTCTTTAAAGATTCTTTATCAAATATAAAGGATATAAAGAAGCTTGATGGTTGGTCTAATCATAATTATTTAGTCTCTTTATCAAAAAATAATATTATAAAAAAATATGTTTTAAGAGTTCCTGGTAAGGATTCTGAAAAACACATTAATCGAAATCATGAAGAGCACAATACTAATGTGGTAAGTTCAAACTTAGGCATTTGCCCTAAAAATTTGTATTTTGAAGCTAAAAGTGGCATTCTTGTCAGAGATTTTTTAGAAGGAAATCCTCCTTTGGATGAAGAGGAAAACATTTCTAATGAAAATATAAAGAAAATGGCAGTTACATTAAATAGATTACATAATTTAAAATCACCATTTGCTAATAATATCAATAATCTTTTGATTATAAAACATTATGAAAATATAATTTATAACTTAAATGGACAATTGTCTAATAGATATAAGGATTTATTACAAGAGTTAAAACAATTACAAGAGATATTAAGTCATTACACTCTTCCACTTTCTCCAAGCCATAATGATCCAAATCCAAGGAATTTTCTAGAAACTAAAGATAAATTTATGTTATTAGATTGGGAATATTCTGGAAATACTGATCCTTGTTGGGATATAGCTTATTTATCTACGCACTCAGAGTTTGACGAAAACCAAAATATATTACTTTTAAATGAATATTTTGGAACTTCTGTAGATTTATTTTCTTTTTATAGATTTAATGCATATAAACCAGCTACTGAGTTTATCTTGAGCATATGGATTCGTATGCAAATTCTGGGGAACCATTATCCTGTACCGCTTGAAGAATTAGAAGAATGGGAAGTATTAGGATTAGATAAAACTGAAGAACATATTTCTAATCCTTTATATCAGGAGTCTATAAAGTTCTTAAAGGAAAATATATATAAACAAAAATCAAGTATAAGAGAAAAAATTTCAATCAACGAGATGGAAAAACTTTATACACCTGAAAGAGGAAGTAATTAAACTACAAAAGTAACTAGGAAAAGGCCTAAAATATAATTTAAATACATTCGGATTTTTATAATACTTTGCTAGTTTTTTAAAAGTTGAAGGGTTATCGTAAGGTAAATTAGGAATTCCTTTTCCTAAGGCTTTTAATAAAGCCTCATATTCTGTCCATTTTTGAAAAAAATACCTTTTATCAAATGGATTAAAAAATTGATTTATATCTTCTATAATATTTGGATCTTCTTTTTCTATATCTATTCCTAAAAATTTATTGTAAGAAAATGATATAGCTAAAATATTACCGGATTTACTTAAAGAAAAGTTTAATGTAGAAGCTTGTCCATTTATTTTGATTTCTTCTTTACCATTTTTATTGGAATTTATTTGAATTTCCATTAAATCTTTTTTTTCATATTTAGAAATAAGCAATTTTAAAAATTTCCTTCTATTTATAAAAAGTAATTTATTACACATTGAATTTAATTTCTTTATTCTATCCTCTTCTAGTGAATTGGGGAAATAATTAATTATACTAAACTCTTTACTGTTTAAATTTACAAACCATAAGTGAATTTCTTCTTTCTTAAGTTCAAGATTATGAATATTATGTATAAGATGTTTAAGGTTCATAAATTTAGGAAAGAAAAATATTATTGAGATCAGATAAATATTTAAGGCCCGACATAATTTTTTTATCTTCTAGGCCGAAATCAATTAAGCAAGCTATTTCATCAATACCGATTTTCTTTAACTGATTAACGTAAAATTTACAATTTTCAACAGTACCAAATAAGCCATTCTCAAAATATTTTTCAAAAGCAAAATCTAAAAGAATCTCTTCATCATCATTATCTATTAATTCATCTATTCCTTTTGCTCTTTTTTCTAATTCCATCGAATTCTTCAAATATTTTATTAAGGGTTTATAAGCTAAATCGCGTATTACATCACTATTTTCCCCTAAATAAGTATGAAGCATTAACGTTACATGACCTTTAAAATTATTTTCTTTACAAACCTTATGATATAATTCAATTTTGTCTTTTAATTGGTTTATATCATGATTTAATAAATGTGTAAGAATATTACACCCAATTCTACCCGCTTTCTCAAAATTTTCTATACTACCTGCTGCTGTTAACCATAAAGGGAGTTTTTTTTGAATGGGTTTAGGAAATATACTAAATTGAATAAGTTTATTATTACCATTATAAGCATCTACCTTCTGATCTTCCCAAAGCTTTTGAATTAATTCAATATTTTGATAAAGAATTTCATATCTTTTAGGGTAATTTTCAGGGTTTAGTATAAAATCATCGGGGTGCCAACCAGCGGCAGCAGATAATCCGATTCGACCATTTGTCAGGTTATCTAAACAAGCCCATTGTTCGGCAATTAAAATAGGGTTATTTAAAGGGAGTACAACACTTCCCGCTCTAATTTGTATTTCAGTCGTTAATGTCGATAATGCAGCACCAATTAATGCTGGATTAGGGAATAATCCGCCGAAATCATTAAAATGTCTCTCAGGAAGCCATACAGCCTTAAAATTATTTTTATCAGCAAATTTAGTAGCTTCTATTACTAAATTATATTTCTGACTTTCATTATATGAAAATAAGCTAGAAAAAAAGAATAAACTAAATTGCATACCGATTCTCTTCATTATAAATTATATCCTTTATTTTTATAAAAGGATTATCTGATACGTTTTTTACTAATAGTTTAAAATCATCAATAAAAGATTCAATAAACTCTTTGCTATAAAGCTCAGTAGAAAATTCTATTGCTCCTTCAATAGAATTTTGGGTGGTCCAAATATCCATAATAAAATAAAGGATTGAGGTTTTTGGATGTCTTTGCATTTTAAATGATTGGATTTCATTACCTAAATTAATATCGCTTGTAAGATTGTTTCGAAAGTTTAATTGAACCATCCCCAAATGTTTATATTTCATTAAATATTCTTTTTCTAACTCCTCTAATATATATTCGAATGGTATGTTTTGATTGTTTAAACTATCAATAACATTATTTTTTACTTGTTCTAGATGTTCCGTAAACCCTAATTCATTATTGATTTCTATCGGTATTAGTAAAGTATTCATTAACAACCCTACCGTAGTTTCGAACTCTTCTGTTACTCTATTAGCAACATTAGTGCTTATTATTATATTTTGATTATCCGTATTTCGTTTATATATTACCATAACAAAGATAGCGGTAAAAAAGGTAAAGATTGTAAGATTATAAGATTTACAAATATTATTAATATTTTCTATTATAATGGAATTTTCTAATTTGAAATATTTTATATCTCCTCTATAATCCTTTCTTTCATCAATATCTTCTTTAAGTATAAGAATATCATTATTTGATAGTATCTCTTTCCAATATTTTAACTGGGCTCTACCTTCATCAGAATGTATAAATTTATTTTCCCATTGAACAAATTCTTTGAATTGTACTACTTCCTTACTATTTTTATGAGTTTGATTTTTATAAAAATTACATACTTCATCCAAGATGATAGATTTTGACCAACCATCTACAATAATATGATGAAAATTTATCAAGAGTATATGCTCTAGTGGGGAGCTTTTAATTATGGAGACGTTAAATAAAGGCGGCTTAGTAAGGTCAATTATCAAATTTTCATTTTCAATAATATAATTTTCTATTTCTTTATATTTTAAAGAATCATTCAACTGAGAGATATCATGTATTATAATATCAAATTCAACATTACTATGGATGGACTGTTTAAGCTCGTTTTGTAAATGAATAAAACTAGATCTTAATGAATCATGTCTATTAATTACATATTTAAAAGCTTTTTTAAGTAATTCTATATCGAGTAATCCTTTAATATTCCAACTAGAAGGTAGTTTTAACGCTAACCCACCTCCTTCACTTACTTCTTTAAAATTAGTTAACTGAGCAAAAGTCACTGGAATGAGATTTTCAGAAAAAGTAGATAAATTACTTATTTGATAGGAAATTCCAATTTTCTTTTTTATTATTTTATTTAAATTGCCAAAAGTAATATTTTCAAGTATTTCTCTCATTGTTAATGAACAAGCAATTTCTTTTCTTATTTTCGACAGTAATCTTGCAGCCATTAATGAATGTCCCCCTAAATGAAAGAAGTTACTTGAATCATCTATCTGCTTAACTTTTAAAAGATCTTCCCAAATTGTTTTTAATTTGTTCGTAATATTGTCCTGATTTTCTACAATAGAATTCCGATCTTTTTCTGAAAGCGTTAATGATTTATTCTCTAACATTTCTTTTATATTTTTTCTGTCGATCTTACCATTTAAAGAAATTGGAATAGAAGAACAAAAATGATAATAGGTTGGACACATATAACTTGGTAGATACATTGAAATATGCTCCTTTATCTCGCTCTCATTTAAGGTACTTTCTTTTTTTATTATTACTGCATGTAAATGATCTTCTTCATTTAGTTTTAGAGGTAATACTATCGACACTTCAACTTTATCATGAAGATTAATAATTTTTTCAATTTCTCCTATCTCGATCCTGTAGCCTCTTAATTTAATTAGCGAGTCATTCCGCCCTACATAAATTAACCCTTTATCAACTCTTCTTACTATATCCCCAGTTTTATATAATCTTCCATATAAAGGGTGATTTATAAAACTTTTAGTCGTCAGGTTTTCATTTTTCCAATATGAATCTGCAACACTTGAACCTCCTATAAACAACTCTCCTTCAATTGTAGTATGCAAATTCTCATTTAAAATAAAATAAAAATAATTTTCTAAAGGATCTCCTAGATAGATTTCTTTTTCTCCTTTACCTACTAATGAACATGATGACCAAATAGTTGCTTCTGTTGGTCCATACATATTCCATAATTCGCAATTATCATTTATAATACTAAATATTTGGTTTGCTAAACTTGCGTCCCAATACTCACCACCACAAAGGACCTTCTTTAAATTATAAAATGTTTCATTTGAATTAATTAACATCCTTAAAGTAGAAGGAGTTGACTGAAAAATGGTAATTTGATTTGATGATAATTGTTGGGAAATATAGTCTATATCAGTCCTTAAATGGTTAGGACATATTATTACTTGAGCTTGGGAAATAAGGGTTAAATAAAATTCTAACCCAAATATATCAAAGGATACGGGTGTTAGAGAGAATAAAATATCGTTTTGATTAACTTTTATCTTTTTAGAAATAGAATATAAAAAATTAGTTAAATGTTTCCTTTTTATTACTACACCTTTAGGATGACCAGTTGAACCTGATGTATAAATTACATAAGCAATGTTATCAGGATTGTACGAAGTTTTATATGGCTCTTCATTAATATAAGTTAATAATTCTTTAATAGAAAATGGAATATTTGTTATTTTGAACTCTACGTCTAAATTTTTAAGAATATCTTCTTTTTGTGATATTAAAAGCTTACATTCTGCATCTTTTAAAATATATTTAGCACGTTCAATAGGATAATTTACATCTATAGGCACATAACCTGCTCCACATTTTAATATGCCTAATATTACTATACTTAATTCACAAGATGAAAATAATCTAACTCCAATTAAATCGTTATCTTTTACACCAAGCCTCCTTAATTTAATGCAGAATAAATCGCTTAGTTCATCTAATTCTTTATAAGATAAAGACCTTTTTTCATCCTTAATTGCAATTTTATCACTTTTGTATGTAATTAATTCCAATACATCTTTAGTAATCATGCCTTGCTCATTCTAAAGTTAATTAGTTATTTATTATATCAAATTTTAATAGTTGACAAATAGTTTATTATAAATAATTAATTAATAGTTGCGTTAATTAGTGTAAAAAAATATTAAATATTAAACCGTATTGAGGGAAGGTATAACATGGTAATTTCTGAATATAAAATTTTTGATCAATATGCAGAATTCATTGATCAAAATCGAAACGTTATATTTGAAATATTGACTGAAATTGCTACTTATAAAAGTATTGAAGATGAAATTGAAAGATCTATAAGAGTTTTAAAAAATGCAGCTAGTGAATTAATAAAGGAAAATCCACCTCAAATCAATAATATTGCAATTTATCATTCTTCTAATGCAATTTTATATACATTTGTGCTATACTGTCTTATTGCATCGGCCTATACTAAAAATATATATATAAGACCTTCGCATCAAGTTTCCTCACCTACTTCAAAAATAGTAGAATTATTTACTAACCATTTTAAAACTCCAATTAAACTATGTAATTTTGGACAAAGAACCTTTGCATATAATGTTGGTTTTTCTGATGTAATAATTTTTACAGGTAGATATGAAAATAGTTTGGAAGTAATATCAAGACATAAGCATCACTTATTTCTATTTTTCGGGTCTGGGACTAATGCAATGATCTTAGGAAATAATTTTGATTTAGAAGAATTTACTAATAAAAGCATAAGTTCCAGAATATTTAATTCTGGCCAAGATTGTATGTGTCCAAACATTATTTTTGTTCCCAATTCAATTGTTGATGATTATGCTACACTTTTGATAAAAAAGCTCGAGCTTTTAAAATATGGTCCAAGAAATAATCCTTCAGTAGACTACTCTGATATTTTTTATGAAGGGGTTGTGGAAGATGTTCAAAAATATCTTACTGAAAACCATAAATGGGTTATTTACAATAAAAATCGTGAAGAAGTAGAGAATAATAATTTACTGCATCCAATTGTATTGAAATCTTCTATAAAAAATATGGCAGGAATTATGGAATATTTTTCTCCTGTTTTCAATATTGTTGCTTATGATAATTTTGAAGAATTAAGTCAGTTTTTATCAAATGATCACTCTTTGGAACATGCAATGTTTCTTTCTGTTTTTGGAGAAGAAACCTTATCAGAATCATTACATAATTATTACTGTATATCTAAAAACCAGACTATATTTGAATTTGAAAATGGAAATTACCCTTTTGGAGGTTATGGTATAAAAGCAAATTTTGTAAAAAGTGAAAACATCTCTGTTGGTAAACCTATATTAATTTCAAAAGAAATAGCCAATCATTTTAATAAAATTAAAAATAATGAGTCTACTAATGATAATCAAGAATCGATTAAGTTGTCTGTATGAAAGTATGTATATTGCTCTCAAAATAATAAATTTCGATTATTATTTTGAAGCAATTACAAGTCCTTTAGGGTTTGCTATTGAAGCAAACATAAAATCAAGAGGTTGGATTTTATGTGGACAAAGCGATTTAGATTATTTTGAACCTAAATTTAATATGGGAATTAAAAGCGAATGGGAAATTATAAAATCTATTGATTTGAAAAAAATATTGAGAACTGAATTAAAATTAAAGCCTGTAATTATAGATACCGAACCATTATTTATCGATTATTATCATCATATCGGTGTGGGCATAGGTATGCCTCATACTATTACAATTTTAGATTATAATGAAACCCAAAATAGTGTCCTTATATATGATAAACTTTCTCCAAATACAATGGATAAAAATAAAGAGGGGTTTTTTTGGATTTCTTTAGAGGTTTTTAATAAAGCTTTTGAAAATAGATTATATTTTCTAAAATATCAGTTATCTTCAACAGATCTTAACTGGGAAAAGGAATTTTTCGAATTAATAAAACAGAGTTATATTAATATGCGAAAAACAGTTAGTCGTGAATTTATTAATATGCAAGCATTAGGTATCGAAGGAATTAAGACTTTTAGCGAAACAATTCGATATTTTGACCCAAATTACTATGATGATTCTTTAACTATTTGGTTATTTACTAATAGAATACCTATTTATATTGCTCAATCTGTACTAGGAAATAGATATATATTTACAAAAGCCTTTGAAAAAACATTTCACAATAGACAATTTAATTTTATAGATGAGACCATTCTTGCATTAAAAGAAGTAATGCAAAAATGGGTAAATTTAAGGAAAACATTTATTAAAACTGGTAACGGAGAATTAAATTTTGAAAATTTAGCGGATGAACTTTTAGAAATTGCGTATACCGAAGAAAAACTCAGTTTTACATTAGAAAATTTCTATATGAGTAATTGTAAATGAAACTAATGCATTTTCAAATGATACAATTTAATAAAAAAGTATTTTCTGATTATAGTCATTCAGAATTGAACAATAAAATCAACTTACTATACACTGAGAATTTAACACCTCAATTAATACAAACTATTGTCTTTCCTTTAATAAATGATTTTTATAACAAATATCCAGGATTAGATTGCAAAACTAACCTTATCATAAATTGTGAAAACATTATCAGTGCATATTTAGAAAATTTTACTACCCAAGTTAATAATAATGAACGGATTCGCCCTTCCTCTTCTTTAAATATTGAAGTAAGTGCTTTAGCTAATACGGTTGCCACTTTTCTTAATATTAATGGTCAAATCGAAACAATTTTGCTTGATTATAATTCTATTATTCCTTTAATAAGAACTTTAACCCCTTTAGAAGGGGAAATACATACATTCAATATATTGGTAAATATTAAGCTTGATCCAGACTCTTTTAAAATTGAAAAGATTTCCCTATTTACAGTATTGTTATCGCATGAGAATTATAATACAGAATTAAATTTTGAGTTAGTTAACTCCTTAAATAAAAACTCTGAATTAATAGAATCATTTGATAAATTAGTAATAAATTTATTTAATTCAAAAGATAATAACACATTTTACTACGGATTTAACAACAACTACATTAAATTTACCAAATTAACTTAAAGAGGTATAATAAATTTATGCTTACTAAAGATAACCAAGATCTTAAACATGATATTATTTTAACAGCACATGGTCTTTATAAATCAAGGTTATATAATGAAGCACTAACTATTTATGAACAAATTCTTAAAATAAAGCCTACTTTGTCAGAGGCTTGGAATGGAAAAGGAAATTGTTTATATTATTTAAAGAGATATGAGGAAGCTGAATCGTGTTTTGATAAAGTTCTTGAGAATGGAACAAATTCTATTAATGCTTTAAGCGGTAAGGGCATTATTTGTTTAAAAAAAAAAGAATATTCTAAATCTATTGAGTATTTTAATGAGGTTTTAAAACTAAACCCAAACAATGGAAAAATATGGTCTATAAGAGCTAAAATATTTATATTATACATTTATAGAGAGTTTACCAATACTCTAAATGAACAAGAAATATCTCATTTAAAAAAAATTAAACTAGCTTTTACACAAAATAATACTTATGCCTTAATTGAAAATTATTCCAAAGTACTTAACGAAAAAAATTATTTAGGAAGATTAATATGTTTTGAATATTTATCAGTGCTTTCTCCTACATCTGAAAAATATTCAAATGAATATTTAAAAAATTTGATTATTGTTGATCCTATATTAGCTAAACAAGTATGTCTAAAGTTTTTATCTAGTGATTCTTATATGTATAATGAAATTGCAGTATCTTATTTAAAAAAGTTTCTTTTAGAATCAAAAGGTAAACATGAAGTAAAATCTTTATTTCTAAGCTCGTTAACTTATATTTTGAATCATCATCATGCTTTAAATAATTTATTTCCAAATAAAATGACATTGTATGAAAAAGCCTTAATAGAAGGTGTATTTAATGGATTAATTATAAAAGAATTGTGTAACACGATAAATTTTCCCCAAAAAGATAGTATTAATATTAGAGCACAGAATTTAAAAGAATCAGGATATGGGCATAGGTGGTCCAATAATAGAATTTTATAATTAATAATATGCCACTTATTATATTTTCTAAGATTTTCTCTATTTTCTTTATATTTTTTAATTTCATTTTCAATAGTTTCGTCCATATAGATCTCCTAGTTTATGTAATCAAATTCTAAGTTATTTTCTTGATGAAAATATACACCTTCATCTAGTTTTGTAATATGAAAGTTTTGATATGTATAATCCGATTGACGATCAATTACCTCTGAATAAGTTTTGTTATATTTTTATTTCTAAATACATTGTTTTCTTTTTTGAAGTGGTTAAATAACTTGCCAGGATTAGGATTGTTAAAGGTAGACTCTATGATTTCATGCTGTTTATAAGAATTTTCATCGTTACTATATGTAACATGGGTGAACTTCCCTTTTATTTCTTCATTGATATACTTTAATGTATCTGAAGGGCCTGTTTTTTCAGGATAAGAATACTCTATAACAGTCGAAAATTACTATTATTTTCATCTGTAAAGGTTATATTTATATACTTTGGAACATATAAAGCCGTATCATAAAAACTTACAGTTTTAAGAGCCTGATGAATATTTACTTTGTAATGTTGTATCATAATCATTTCTCCGATTTAATTAAAAATATATTCATTTTCGTTTTCATAATTTTCTCCCTGAGCAACTTCTTCTTTGATAAAATGATAACTTTCTACGCTAATATTTTTCATATTAAATTCTTTATTTATCTCATACATTTTCGCTCCATTTTCCTTCAAAATTTCTTCAAATTTATTTTTATTTAAATAAGTAGCTCTAAATAGAGGAGTTTCTCCATCTATATCAGGCATATTCACATCAGCTCCTTTTTGTAATAAGAAACTTAAAATATTAGTATTACTAGGATGAGAATTTGAAATAAAATAATTTAAAGGAGTTTCACCTTGGTCATTTTGGATATTAATGTAGGAATCATTTTCAAAAAATCTATCTATCGCATGAAAATTATAACTATTAACAATATAGTGGTGTGGGGTATTACCATATTTATCTTTAATAGTTAAATCACCACCTAAATCTAAAAGTAAATCTATAACACTTGCAGGCATATCCCTACAAAAATGTAAAACTGTTTTTCCCTCCACATTTTGAATGTTCAGATTTATATCATAGTCAACCATAACTGCCATTGCACCTTTTTTATCGTGATAAAGTGCATATGAAAATGGGGTAAAGCCACAATTATTTTGTATATTTAAATTAAAGTTTTTCTTACAGAGTATCTCTATAAATTCTTTACCTTGATAATTTTTATCAATAGCTAAATGTATAGGTGCAGCACTATCACTGTTAGAAATATAAGGATTAGCTCCTCTATCTAATAAAAATTTCATTATTCCAGGATTGTTTTCATAGACAGCTATGTGTAGTGCAGTGTTACCGCTATCGTCTTGAATATTAATATCCGCACCTTTATCTAATAATAGCTTTATCACTTTCAAGTTGCCTTTTCTAATTGCAGTAAACAAAGGAATTTTCAATTGATAATCTATTTTAAAGGATTTTAATTCAACATTTTGACTAATTAATTCTTTTATTTTTCCTATATCATTCTTTTCAATAGAAATAATAAATTCTTTATTTAAATCACTCATATAATCCTCCAATTTAATTAAATGTATGAAAGTCTCTTAAAAACTTTCCTAAATAAACTTGTCCTAGCCTTTCTTCTTTAGAATGAAATGCGGCTACGGCTTTTTTCCAGTCTTTGAATTCTTTATAATTTGTACTCAAAAACTTAGCAGCATAAGTTACATTAATCTCAGGTTCAAACATTTCTTCTAAATTTGTAAAGTTTTTACCATGATATTTGAAATTTACTTGCATGCAGCCTATATCTATATTTTTATATCCTGCTTTAATTAGCTTATTAACATAATCAACCGCATATTCCTTAGTTTTGAAATAATATCCTTTACCTTTTACATTTATTGTCCATGGATGTTTTCTGGCTTCAATATGAGAGACAGTTTGAAGTACTCCATTTGGTATACCAAAATCACTTGAAGCTCTTTTAAAGTATGGTTTACAACTCTCTGCAAGCGTTATACTAGGGAAGAATAAGAATGTTAATAAAATTAATCTAACCATGAAACTAACCTTTGATTTGAATGCCAGTAAGGTACATTTGCTAAAATAGGACGGTTATAAGAGCCTTCTAAAAGAATTAAACATTTTTTATCTGAAAGGTTTAAAATCTCTTGCGCAGAGATTAAAGCTTTGTCTTGTTTAGAAGATGAAATAGATAATCTATTACCTTTACTTATAGTTTTTTTCTCAATAACTTTAGTACCAATCATATCACTTATAAGCTTTGAAGTTTCCAAATCATTTTGACCTAATACTATTTTATAAGCACAGTTGTTTAATAACACCCTAGTGGAGAGTTTACCATAAGTTTCTTCTATCTGTCCTATATCTTGGGCTACATACAAAGCATTAACTTTATAATGTCTTGATATTGTTGGTAATTTAACTAGTTTATTTAATTTACCCAGTAAGGGAAATTCATCGATCAAAAGTGTAACACTGTGATCAAGATCAGAAGGCATCTCAGCAATAAGATTATTTGCAAGACTATTGAATACTAGTGCTACAAGTTTACTTAACTTATCTTGGCTTGCAGGAGGAACAATTATATATACAGTAAGAGGTCTTTCAAGTTTTCGTAAGTTAGAAGGTATTATATCACTTTTACCATCAGTAGCATTTATTACATTAGGGCTTCTAAATACTTCAAGAGAGTTTGATAAAACCCCGGTAACTCCACTCCATTGTTCATGGCTATAAGTATCATTTAGGATATCATTACAATCTCTTTTAAGCCAATCTGGTGTACTTTCATCATTAAGGATAGCTTTAAAAATTACATCAGCCCTATCAGAGGTATATAACTCTCTTACTTTAGGTAATGAAGTTTCACCTTTTTTTATTATTTGATAACAAGTAAGTACATATAATGCGATCTTTGCTCTACTGTTGAAAAATTCAGTGTTTCCATATTCATTAGGCTTCCTTTCAATTAAAATCTCTATAGCTTGCGTTACATAATCTATTAACTTGCTTGTATCTTTGGGTAATAATTCTTTTGAAAAAACATTAAATACGCATGATTTTTCATCTTCAGGGCTAAAAACTAAAATATCTGAGAAGTTAGATCTTTGCTCCTGTGTTTTTTCAAATATTTCTCCTTTTGGATCATGACAAACAATTGAGTTTTTACATGTAAACATAATAGGTATAATAAAACCTGATGTTTTACCTTTTCCTGCAGGAGCAATTAACAAGCCTGATTTAGGGCTATCATTAAATAGAAATTTACTACCCCTCTTACCTAAAATAATGCCCTTATTGTAATCAATCTTTTTCTTGTATTTAAAATATAAAATGTCAAACCATGTAGCAAAGCGAGACTCTTTTTCAGGGTTTTCTAACCGAGCATTCAAATTATAGCCATAAGCTATAAATAACATACCAGCTATTATTGAGCAAACATATGGCATAGGTAAAAACAAACCATATTTTTTTAAAACATCTGCTAAAATGTATAAGGATAAACGATGGTGGCTATCTCCTAACCAAGTATTAGGTATTGCAGCAATAAAACTAGCATATAAAGAAAAACTAAGGATTATAAACCCTTTATGCAGCAAATTCATGAGCAAATTCCTTAGTTAAATGAAATCGTCTATTTACTTTACCGTCCCCACTATTTTCTAAATGAACAACCCCATAAATATTATCAATAAGAAGATCTTTTATATCTTGAGCACCATAATCACTCACGTCACCGTTATCTTTTAAATATCTAATAATTCTATCAATTGCAGCCATTGGGCTATTAGCATGAATAGTTGCAAGTGTTCCATTATGTCCATTATCTAAAGCTGATACAAAAGCACAGGCATTTTCCAATCTTATTTCGCCAATTATAACTCGATCCGGACGCATTCTTAGAGTTGTATTTAATAGTTCTTTTAATATATTTTTTTCTTTTAATCCGTATTTTTCAGGATAAAGTATCGAACACCAGTTAGGATGAGGTAAAATAAGTTCTTTAGTACCCTCTAAAGTTATAATTCTTTCATTTAGATTTATTTTTCTAGCTAAAGCATTTAAAAGGGTAGTTTTGCGAGTACCAGTAGCACCTGCTATTAAAATTGTTCTTTTAGATTCAACTGCCTTACTCAAAATATCTGAAAATGTAGAATCTTTTTCAAATTCAAGTAAGTTATTATATTCGCGAATAGAGTATGACGAATCATATATGTCATTAAAATTTAATTCGTTTTCTTCAAAAATTTTACCCCTATTAAGCCTTATAGCTGCTGCAAATCTATTCTTCGTATATTCGCCTGAAATCACCTGGATTCTGTTACCACTAAACTCAAGTGAGGTTACAGGGGTTTCATATGGATCATAAAAAATATCTTGAGCTGCTGCTAAGTGAAATATAAATCTATCTAAATTGTATAAACTTAAATTCTCATCTTCATGTCTTTCCCAATCTTTACTGATAGTCTCTAAAAACACTTCTCCTGGTTTATTAATAATAATTTCAGTCACATCTTCTCTTTCAAAGTATTTCTGTAAGTATTTATAAAAATCTCTTAAATAAATAGATTTATTAAGTAATTCCATTCTACTTACCTATTTCTTTTAAATATTTTTGCACCTCTGGGGTATTTAATTCATCTAATAAAGTTCCTGTACCACAGACCTTCTCCTTACCAATTAATTCCTGTTTATTTATGAATAATGAACCATCACCTCTTTTATAGGTTTTATATTTATTAAAAGTTACTAAATCACATTTAGGTTCTGTACAATCAAGCTTAAATATTGGTTGATTTTTTCTATCTTTAGTTCTACCAGTATTATATAATGAAACTTTCCAATACGGTAATTGATCACTTAGAATATCATTAACAACTGTTCCATTAGCTATCCAAGGTTTACTATTTCTAGGATTATCCATTAAACAATATTCATAAACATCAGTTATGTAAGGACTATAACCATGATCTCCGTTTGATAAACCATATGAGGCTTTCAATTCGCCAAAATTATATTTTTTTGCATGGTATTTAAATTTTGGATCTACTCTACTTATTAAGGTTCCGTAACCTTCATTTGTTTGAGGGAAATAATTTAAAATATCTCCAGCATAAATTAATGGATTATTCGTAGCTGCGTTAAAAATATTTTCATTTCTTAAATGAATTCTAGCCCCAGACTGGGTTTCTTCTTTTACATATGCAGCATTTGATAATAATGAATAAGGTATATCTAAGATAGTCTTACAACCTTCAACTAATATTTCCTTTTCTTGATCTTTAATATAGGTTGAAACTTTGAATTTTGATATTTTATCTAGGTCATTGTTATCATAACCACAATCTTTGTAAAAATGTTCTAAAGCATCGCCAGAAGGAGTACATCTTTCTCCTACATAAATTTTTTGACCATTTTCAATGTAAAAAGTGCTTTTATTTATTTTAGAATAACCACCATTTTCATTAGTTTTAATAAAATGTGTATAGCGGTCTTCACAATCTTCTGTATGGAAATTAGTATTATCTTCTGCATAACACCCAGGGGCTAATTCTTTCATTCTACCATTTAAAACGTAGTATCTTCTTTTATATACTAATGGACCCACATCAGTTTCAGTGACTTTACAGCCATCAGTTGTCTCTTCAATGCTTATAATTTGATCTAAATCATCTTTACACCCTTCTACAGGAATTACAGATCCGTTAGAATTATTAGTGTAATTTAACTTATATTGATTATATACCCTTCCCTCATCTATCTTAATGTTTACACCACATGAGTCATAATCCTTTACGATTGGAAAGATGGTGGTTGATTCTTTACAGTCATTTTGAGGTACACCATCAATTAATGTTTGCTCTTGAACAATCGCTTTCATAGAAGCTAAGTCTACTTTAATTTCACAGCCGTCAGTAGTTTTAAGTACTACAGGTTTTTGCTTTGCAGTAAAAATATCCTTAATTTCAGGAAGTGTCTTTTCTTTCTGTGCGTTACCATAACCCCCAACAAATGAGGGGTTAGTTGAATTATAATTAGGTTGTTTGATATTTTCTTTTTTGTCCTCTCTTATCTGTTGTTTTTTTAATGCTTCATATGCTTCAACGAGAACTTGAGGGTCGCCTATAGCATTTATTTTATCACCTACTTCTAAACCTTTTTCTTTTTTTACCGTAATATCACTTTCAAAAGTTTTAGAAAGAGGAATTGTTTTATCATTTAAAGTGGCACTATGCCATTGTATCTTATTCTTTTGATTGGTTCCGTTATCTTTAACATCACTTATATTACCTATAAGTTTCATATTATTAATACCATACTCAACGCCTTTATCTTTTACTTCACTAATCTTAGCAACTTGCTTTTCTTTAATATTTTCAACTGAAAGCCTTACAATTTTCTTATTTGGTTTATCCACTTCTGCACTAGCACTCCAAATAGCAAATGATATTAAAAACACGCTTAATATTAATCTTAGCATTATTTTCTCCCTTCAATTATTTGTCCCATTACGACCGCTTCATCAGGTTCAGGAAATATAATATTATCCTCAATAATTAACTGAGCGAGAGTAGCTTTAGGTACTCTTATAGTTGGATTAATATCTAAGTTTTTCTCTAAAGACTTAGCATTAACCTGATTAAATTCTCTCTGTATAGAATTTGCTACGGCTCTTCCTCGTTCATCATAAATTGGAATTGCTAACTGCGAACTTGCTGCAATTGTTGCAACAAGCAGCGCCATTCCATATTTTTCTTTTAATTTGTTATCTAATTCTCCTGCTAACCCTGATTTTCCTTCTTGATCTGAAAGCAAAGTTTCATTTGTAAATTTTATAAATCTGCCATCAGGAGTGATTATCTTTGTGATAATCATATTTAATCTATCATCCCCTACTTTGGATAAAGGCTTATAAGAGCCCATAATGCTTGACCCTCTTGGAATTAATATTTTATTACCATGAGAGGCATATATATTTTCTGATACCTGACCTAATATTTTACCCGATAAGGTAGATAGGGTTTCATTATAAAGCGTTACATCTATTATACTTCCTGCCACTAACGTTCTTTTTAAATTTATAGGAGCAGTAGTTGTTGCTATTGGTTCTTCAATATCACGAAGAAGTAAGTTAGATTGTTGGTTTTCTCTTAATATGAACTTATTATCATCTTTTGAATCAAGAAGAATATGTTGCCTAGCTCTTTCAGCATGTTTCAGTTTTATTAATTCTTCACGTTGCTTTCTAATTTTTATAGAATCATCATCTATTTCATTATATTTGAACAAATGCTCAGGCTTTGGCGCTTCTACTATTTCTTCTTTGACTTCTTCATTATGTTCTGGAAAAAAATCTTCAGGTAAATTACCTTCCTTCTGATTAGATTTATGAATAATAATATTTTTTGCATTATTATTATGTGAATCTACATTTCTTAAGTAAAGAAGGAGAGTTCCTAGACCAAATAATACAAAAACTATACTTGCGATAATCAGAGCTTTAGTCTTATCCATCATTTTCTCCTTTTAACGCAAACTACTTTATCACCATGTCGGATAGTAAAGTTTTCAAGAGAAATAGTTTTAACAATTACAAACCCGTCAGCATGTTCTCTATTAACGAGATTGTCATAACCATCACGTACAACATATATAACGGGATAGCGACCAGTAAAGAACGGTTTGCGGTAATCGAAATAAGTAAATTCACCATTATCATATACTGCGATAGGTGCAATATCTTCAGAGCCTGGAGAGGCTAAAATATCATATTTGGTATTTATTTTATCTGGGTCCACGCCAGTTTCTAAGAAATCATATCTTTTTTGAGCAATTTCAAATTTTTTTGAAAGATTTGGTTCTTCTAAATTACTACTATATAATTGAAAAATACCTAAAGGATCAATTACTCTATTATTTACATAAACAAGAAAATGAGGTTTTTCAGTTGAATTGGTATTTATACTTTTGATGTAAAAAACATATCTAGTTCCTGATTCACCATAAACTTTTATGTCAGTATCAACCCCTGAGGTTAAGGCTTTTAATACTAAATCAGTCTTATTATCAGGTACGATTTCTCCCCAAAACCCTACCCTATCACCTAAAATAAAGCTTTTAATTCTTTCTGGTAGAACTATTGTGGTAGTAGAGAATAACCTCAAAGTTAAGGGAATAGTTTTCTTACGATCGAAGTCTACTTCAATTATAGTTTCAGGATTTTTAGATTTAGCAAGTACATGCTGAATTGCGTCCATTTCTATAGATGTATTTAATAAATCTTTACTTTCTTCTTTTAATTTATCTTCTACAGCAGAAATTTCATCGCTCACCACTTCAGCTAAAGTGATATTTAATGATAATAATTGGAATGTTATAAGGAATGTACTTAATCCTAAATACTTAATCACTTTCTTTTTCATCATTTTTTGCCTCAATTGTGTAAGAAGTAATTAAAAGACCTATAGGATTACTATCTGCTCTTTCATGGGTAACAATTCTTTCACCCTGAAGTTCAAAACCTATTTCAGCTTTCCAAGATTTAGAAATCCTTTTCTCATTTGGTGAAACATCAATCGTATCAAAATCAATTACCGCAGTATTATTAGAAAGTAAGGTAGCAGATTTTATAACCACTTTCCTTTTGTAGTTACTTAGCTTATTGATGTAATCATTGTATTCTTTTGCCGCTGATTTAAGTAATTCTGGGTCAGAATAAGTTTTTAAAAACGCTACTCTTTGTATATCTTTATTAAAGCCTTCAATCCCGTGTCTATTTTGTACATATTTTCTTAGGAAATATTTTATAGTTAGATTTCTCTCATTATCTCCTTGTTCTTCAATACTAGGCATTACTTTAAAGGCTACGCTATCCGTATCCGACAGAATAACAAATAATGGTTTTGGTTTATAAGCAGCAATAACTAGCCCTAAAACTAATATGACTAAAAAAGCAAAACCTAAAAGCACAGTTAAGAGTTTATTATTTTTAGAAAGAATTTCATTTAAGCGCGCTTCTTTTATATAAGTTTGAAAAAGCGTGATTGAATTTTCTTTAGTATCATCAATTATCTGCATGATTTTTAAGCCTCTTCATGTTTTTACAGTCACCAGCGCAAGGACTTCTGTAATCGTAACTAGTATTTTTTTTAGGTCCCAATACGGAATTCGCTGATGAACTACACCCGCCTAGAATTAATAAACAAACAATCAAAAACTTTTTCATATCAGCTCTCTTACTTTTTAATTATAAAACTATGGTTGTTACCAAATTCCTTAGCCATCTCGGTACTAATATTTGAGATAGTACCTTTACTTTTTTGAGCAAGACCACCAAGAATCTTACCAGCTGAAGTACCTAAAAAACTACCTGTAGCGGTAGCAAGCATTGTGGCTGCACCTTGAAAACCTTGTGAAGTGCTTCCTGAAAGAATAGCATCGGATAATTCATAAGAACGCTTTATTAAAAATAAGGTTATTAAAGAATATCCTAATATTGAAAAAAGTAATTCCACCAGGTTATGTGGAGGTTCGTTTGAATTGAGTAAAGCATCTACTTCACTACCTATTTTTAATTTTATGACATTAATTGTAATTGCCACTATTAAGGTTGCAAATATTGGAGGTAAATTGTAATGAAAATACCCTTTAATCATTGCTTTAAAATATTTACGGCTTTCAGGAAATACTGCTAAAGGAATTGTTATAGGAGCCGTACAGAATAATACTATTCCAGCAATATTTCCTAATATAAATAAATACGCTATATAAAGAGATAAAATAAAGAATATAAATTCAATAATCCAAGCTAAAATAGTGATCTTCCAGCTCGTTAGTTTAAAACCTATTATTGAGGTTTCTGTATCGGCCGTAATTTTATCTGATAAATTATTAATTTTAACTGTCATGTTGTGAAATTCATCAAAGACATTACTTCCTTCATTAGAAATCAATGACAATATGAACTGAGGCATTTTAGTTATAAAATGATCTAAAGGCTTATAAATGGTATTGATAAAAAATGTGCTATTTGTTGCAATTGATAATGCGAAAGGAATACCTATTGTTATCATACAAAGATTAGTTAGGTCTAATTTTGAAGACCCAGCTCTTAATTGCATAAAATAATAAATATAAAAAACAGCTATTATTGCACCGTAAAATGACGCAAAGGATTGTCCTATACCATCATATAATACAGCTAATGTAATAGGTAAACCTTTAGTAAAATTTGCGGCAAATACAGCAATATTTATCATTTACAATACCCCATAGCTTTTAAAGCAGAAGTACATTCATCAAATTCAAGTTTTTTCTTTGGATTATTTAGATTTTTTCTCGAATTTTCTAAGATTTGCTCAGTGGTCGGTATTATACCTTTCCTTTTCTTAGTATTCTCACTTACTTCAGATTCTACACCAACATATTTAGAGGTTGCTTCAGCTACTGCTAATTTATCAAGAGTTCTTGATATTTTAAGTATAGCTACTAAAATTTCAGCTAAATATCTATTTTCTAAATCAGCTTTTTCAGCTAAATCTTTAGTTGTGTTGATTTCTTGAGCAAGCCTTTCAGCATTTTTTAAGGATCTTTCAGATTCACTTAAATTACTTTGAGAATTTATAATCAGATCTTTTAAAGCTCTTTGTCTCACTTCATTTCTTTGGTTTTCAAATAGGTAAGACATTTCTTTAGAAGAAGGAACAAAAGTATCATCTAATGCTTTACTTATTACTTCGTAATTACTGATATCTGAATTACTACTGTTTGCTATCAACTTATGAAATACAGGTATTTGATTTTTTATATTATTTCTAATTTTACTTATATCTTGGTCTAAACCTATACCTTTGTTGTAATTACCTTCTAAACCCGAGCGCATTTGCTTTATTTCACTAGTGTTTTGCTTCAAGTTAGTAATCATTTTATTTAAAGCTTCTAAATTAGCTTCAAATTTTCCATATGCCCCTGGGTCATTAACTACGTACGCACCTCCAGGTATTGGACCTAAGGCTTGAGTTGATTGATTTAATAGACAGGTACTTAAAACGGTTGTTATCATAAGGTTTTTAATCATTTTATTCATTTATTCCCCCAAATATTTTTCTATCCAATTATCTGGATATTGTTGTTTATATGATTTCATAGCTTCTACATTGTCTTTTTGAGAACTAAGTAATTTTAGGTTTTTACCTAAATGTGATAGGTTTACATCTAGTATTACTGATTTTCCACTTTCTTTCTTTTTAACAAGAACTTGATAAGGTTCAGTACAATTAACAATCCAGTTAAACTCACTTTCGTTTAAACCTAATGATTCTATGTAATATTTTTTTTGATCTTTAGCGCTACTATTAGGAAAGAAAATAGCTGTCGCCATATTATTTATAAATGATTGACCTGCTGGTGTTTCAATAACGGTTTTAACATCTTGAATAACACCTATAATAGCGCCAGTAACTTTACGCCATTCTCTTACTGCAATGTCTATAAATCTAGCAAATAAAGGGTGTGTTATAAATTTATGCAATTCATCGATAACGCACACAAATGGTACATTTTCTCTTTGCGTATAGTCCATAAAGGCATGAAAAATATATGTCGCAAGTGGTTCTATTATTTTTTCATCCTTTAATGCTTCGTCCATATCAAAGCATACTATTCTTTTCTGAAACGCAAGGTCATCTTCTTTATTATCAAAAAGGCTCGCAAAGACATTCGAGTCATTATGGGCCGTATATTCTTTTGTCCATTTACTTAATTTAGACTTTAAAGATGAAGAATCTTTCTCATTACTTATAAAAGAAACAAGAGCCTTTGAAAGAGTTATAACGTCAGAATGTTTAGCATTATAAAAATCGCTTACATTTTTCCTTATTACGTTTGCTTGCTGATCAGTAACATTTCCCGCTAAACTAACTAAGAAATTTTCTAAAAATGCTCTATTTTTCATCGAATCAGGTAACGAAAAGGGATTAAGCTTTATTTTATCATTTATCGGATCAGAATAAGCTCCATCAAATGCTTCAGTGAATATTTTCATACCACTTTTACTATCAAAACCAAGAATCCGTAAGTCTTTGTATTTAAGGCAATTCAATAAAAGATAAGTGATAAGAGTAGTTTTTCCACGTCCTGAAGAACCAAATATTAAGGTATGCCCTTTAACTTTTTCTTCATCACTATCATGAAATATAAACCCGTAATAACTATTACCTGGAGTTCTAAAATAAGCTACAGGTTCATTACCAAAATCACATTTAGTAAAACCATGATCAGACGCAATAAAATTTATAGACGAAGCAACATTCATTGAGGTTACTTCTCTTCCCCTGGCTTTTACAAGTGATTCATAAAAATCTGGATACACACCAAAGAAAGCTGCTTTAATATTTAAAGTTTCAAAAGTTATATCAATACCAAATTGATTGAATAACGCTCTTACTTGACTGTATGAATTATCAAGATCCTCTTGGCTTGAAGCTTTTATTCTTAAAGTGAAGGTTTGCTTAGGAATATTTAACTCATCAAAACTTACTTTTTCTCCTATTTCTTCAAGCTCCATTACACTTGTTTGAGCAAACCTCTTGATCATAGCAAGTTTACCTTGCCTACTTTCAATCTCTTTAAGGGTTTTTTCTTTATTAAGGCCTTTTACAATTTGATATAAATTATACTCAATTGGCATTTCATTTAGTTTTGTAAACATCCAAGAATAAATTTCTTTAGAAAGCTCCTTAATTACTACATATTTACAATATCTTTTTTCATTTTTATCTTTGTCTTCGTAAGTTATAACTCCAGTAAATGGGTCCATCTCTACATTTGTTAGACCTAATTTATAACCCAAATCTACTAAATTATTCTCCCTTTTAAGTGGATTTAGATAGTCACTTGAGCCATTAACGTAATCTTTCCAAAAGTTTAAAAGTTCATTATTTACGTTAAGTATTTTTGGCGCTATATAATTAAAATAATTTATAACTTCTGTTACCTTTTCATTTAAGGAAATAGTCGAGCGTTCTATATCAAGCAAGTTTATAGATTTACCTTTTCTAGCTAGAACACTAATAACTATATAATCCTGTTGAATATATACTTCACCTACCCTTTTTAATGATAAGTCCACTATTTCTTTTAAATAAGGATTTTCACTGTTGTTAGTAAGAGTAAGCTTTCCAGCCTTTTTTCTAATTGAATGAAAACAGTAACTAAAATTAGAATCTATTTTCTTAAGGAAGTTATGTCTCAAATTATAATGATTTATATTGTCTTCTTCTGTCAGGCAAGTATAGTCAATGCCACTTAATTTAATTACTTGTAGTAAATGCCCTTCTTTTGTGACAATAGTTTTTCCATCCTTTAAAACTTCTAATAAAGGAATTTCATCAGCATAAAAATAATAATCTGTTTTTTGCTTGGTTTCAGTAAAAGGCAGAATTTTAGCTAACATATTTTACCTTTTTATTTAATGATTTTAACAAAAATGGATTACTAATATTTGCAATTACTATTTTTACAAAAAATGGATCTTTTTTTTGTTGTTTACGGCAATAAATAACTAAAAAAGAAGATAAAAAAGCACCTACTAATATGCATAAGTTTATATCTATATCAAAAACCATAGGAAGGAAAAAAGCAGCAGCGGCAACTGCGCCTAAGCAAACATACCAAACTTCTATGCTTACTCCTAAAAATCTTATAGGTTCTGATAATGATTTATAAACTACAGACATTATTTGATCTAAAATGAAACTCCAAAAATACTTAGAAAACGCTTAAGATTTGCTATTATCAATGAAGCAATCGCTAAACTTACGGTAATTAAAGTTTCGGGTTTACCATTTTTAATCCAATTTAGTACGTATCCGCCCCATATAATTAGAAGCATTCCAGGTAAGACAAAACGCTGAAATGATTCATAGAGTTCATTTGAAACCCTATGAGCTTCTCCCCATGCATCTTTATTTCCTGCCGCTAAAGCTAAATCACTTTGTAATATAACTACCGTAATAGTTAGAAGTGTTGCTTTTATTATTTCTTTTTTGGTAAATTTAAAACTTGAAACCATTAATTTCTCCTCAGCTTTATTTATTAAATCAGCAATAGTTACATTTATATCTTTAACCAATTGAATTTGCTCATGTGTTAAGTCAAGATTTGTTTTAATTAATAACCCTAACCGATTTATTAATTCTGCTAATTTCGTTTCCATGTTTTTACCCTTAATTTCGCTCTTTCAAGCTGTGACCTTTCATTAATCTCATTTTCAAGAATGATTTTGAGATCATTTAGATCACAGCCATATTTTTTAAGCATAAAATTAATATCTTCTATCATTTTATTTATTTCTTTCTTAGAAAATTGAGTAATCTCTCTTAAACCATTTAATATTAGCTTAAACTGCAAAAAATCAGTTGGCTCTAATTTAAATGACATTTTTCCCTCTTCCTTCTCAACTATCTAAATTTTAAAATTTGATATAAAATATTAATTTTATAATTTTTATAAATACGAATATCTCGTATTATGTCGTAAGCCTTCAGTTTCTTCCTAAACCTATTCTTATATTAATAATAATTTGGTAGGTTGCAAGTAAAAAATACGAATGTTTCGTATTTTTTATATTTTTCTTTTTAACATATGAATTTACATAAGGAGTTATTGGAGATAAAAAGAAAGTATTAATTTTGTATGAAATATTATAATGAATGATAGAGAACGTATAAGGTTTCTAAGGCAAATGATAGGCATATCCAGAGAAACTATTGAAAAAAAATATGATTTAAGTTCCAGCACTCTTTTTTCATGGGAAAACGGTAGATTACCTCTCACCGATAAGGGTATTAAGCGTTGTTTAGAGATATTTAGGAAAGAGGGTATATCTGTTACTGAGGAATGGATAAGACATGGCACTGGCTATGAACCAATATTCACTAAAGAAAGTTCTTCTTTTTTAGTAATGCCTACTACTAAATCACTCCCTGCAAATTCGAAAATTGATACTTTAAAAGAAATAGAGATTATAAAGACTCTTTATTCAGACATCATAATTTATTTTATTGATACTCAAGAAATGAGCCCAAAGTTTAATGTTGGGGATTACGTTGCTGGCAAAGTTTGCCATAATGAAATATATGAACTACATAATATGAACTGTATTGTGCATTTAGAAACAGGTGAATATATTTTTCGCAGGATTATTGTTAATAATGATAATTCTTACACTTTGATATGTGATAACCCTTTATCAAGTCCAAATCCTGTAATATATAATCCACCAATAAAGAAAATAGCACCTGTTATGTTTCATAGAATTTCAAATATTGATAAGAATCTCAAATACTAATTTATTTCTGGAAATATTAATTTAAACTCTGTATACCTTCCCTCTTCAGATGCACAAATAATCTCTCCTCCAATCTTTCTCATTACAAGTTGACTAAAAGAAAGTCCTATGCCTGCCCCATATTCTGTTTTAGTAAAAAAACGCTCAAATATATAAGGTAAAATATCAGCAGCGATCCCTTTACCAGTATCTCTAAATACTAGAATATTCTTATTAACTTCTTTTTTACATTTTATCTCTATAAAACTTTTTTCAGTTGAAAAATGGAGAGCATTTTTTATTAAATTAAATAAAACATGTTTGATTAAAATTTCATCACCTTTAAATTCAAAATTATAATCCTGAATCCATTTAATTTTATGCTTTTCTGACCTACTAAAATGGTAATCTTTTAATGCATTTGATATACAATCCTGAATTTTAACTTTATTAAATTTTTTTTCTTCAAGTGTATCATTAAGTTTTACCCTAAATATCTCATTTATATTATTTATTTTCTTCAAAGTATTATTAACATTATTTATAGTTTTTATTAGGCTTTTATATTTTGTATCGCTAATTCTTTTAACGGGTATTCCCATTTCTTTTGCTTTTTCATAGGCATCTAAAAAAACAGGTAGATTTTCATCAATTGCATTATTTAATGCTTTTAATGAAGCTATAGGAGTATTTAATTCATGTGATAATATACTGCTAACAAATTTAAAGTGATTTATTTTCTCTTGTTCAATTAAATAACGGTTTCTTGAAAAGAAGGTCACTATTACAAAAGAGATTATATAACTATAAATAATAACAAAACATTGTTCAGTATATATCAAATCATGCACATTAATATTAAAGCCAATCTTGTTTAGATAAATTAATAAAGCTATAGAAAAACCCAGTACTAATAATATTATATAACTAAGCCAATCCGTTAAAATTGCTAACATAAACAAAGATAATGCATTCCCAATTATAGTATCAAGCTTAGCATTATAATTATATATTAAGTAAGTGGATAAAAATGGTAGACAATACAGAAGTGCAAAATACCAATATACGCAATGATATTTTTCTAATTTTTGAGGCCAAAGCTCTTCTTTAAAATACATCAAAAAATAAATAGTAAGCCCTAATAATGTGTATATATCACAACAATATTCAGCGCCTGTTATACATGCAAATACGTAACTTATTAAACCATAAACAGAGAATCCGTGAAATTGAGGCTTAATAACTTGTGTTTTAATATAACAAAAATTATATATATTTTTAAATATCTTATTCATTTTAATTATTACAAAGTTTTTTATTTCTATATGACTCAAAGAATGTGTGGTTTTGTAAGTCGATTCGCTTAATATTGTTTATAAAAGCATAGTAATATTTATTTTCTTCATCAAAACAATATATTGGATATAAGTTTTTAGTTAATTCTTTTCTATCATATTCAAGAAAGTCATAGCAAAATAACATTTTACGATAAAGTTTAAGTTCATTTACTATATTTTCAGGATATTCCTCTTCTTCCATAAATTTAATATCATGCTTAATTTCACTTTCATTCGTAATTAGTAAAGCACTACCATTACCTTTTGCATCAAATAATAATAGGCTTCCTTTATTATCAATAAGATAATATTCTACTATTTGTTCCTTATTTAATATTTCATCAGCAAGTTTTTTGTAGCAAGAATTGTAAAATATCTCTGCTAATGGAGTTTCATCCTGCCCAGGTAATTCTAAATTATAGTAAGATGAATTATATTGATCTATTAACTGAATTAACTTTTTAAGACCGTCCGTATCTTGTTTTTTAATGTAATTATCAATGAGACCTTCATTAAAAGCTTTATTTGCTATTACCTCATCAGCTACACCTGTTAATAAAACCTTCTTTAAATTTTTATTTTTGATTTTTTTTAGTAGCTCAAGACCATTCAAGGTTTTCATTTGATAGTCGATAACCAACATTGATATATTTGAGAATCTATCTGGATTAGATAATCTTTCAAAAACCTCTTCTTGATCTAAATACACAGCTTTTTCATCATTATATTTATTCAAGTATCCTTTAATATCTAATAACGAAATTTCTTTATTATTTATAAGATAATCAATTGCCTTTAAAGGATCACTAAATACGGTATAGTGATTTCTATTATCTGGTAACGCACTTAATAATGCTTCCAAAAACTCTTCATCATCATCTACTATTACTATATTAGTAGGGATGGAAAAATGTGTAGGTGAAAAATTATTCATAAAACTATTAAATTCAATCTATTAATATTTAAAACTAATTAATGAAGTGTATCTTACCATTTAATGGTTAACAATCCATTAATATTTGTTTAACTAATTTAAAATTTAATATTTTTCATATATATTCAGATACTTATTAAAAAAGTTTAGGAGTTAAAATAAAACTAGCAAAATCAAATAATATCATGGCTCCAAGTTTAAGCATCCAATTATTTATCCTACTTTCTTTATAACGCCTCAAGTTACGTTAAGAAAGTTAACATTGAGAGAGTTCAGAAAACAGACCCTCATATACATGTAATATTAATATAAAGAAATAAATAGGTAATACAGTATTAAGAAATTACGCAAATATAAGTTTTATACTTTAAAAAAATTACGACCATTTAAATACAGAATTACCAAGACGCTTAATAAGACTAAAGAAAATGAACTTTTAAAGAGTACAAATACTGACCTCTTATTTACATGTAATAAAGTAAATATAAATATTAATAACTACATAAAATTAAACTTTTAAACTCATTAAAAATGATAAAAAATACGGTTTTAATTTTTAAAAATTAATAATTGAGTAAAAAAAAGTATTGAGAAAGCCTTCTTGTTTTTAAATTATACGCAAGAAAGATTTAATTTTAATAATTGTTAAAAAGTTATTGACACCCTTAAATCAGTACAGTAGAGTAATGTATATTATTGTAAACTAATGTTTTTTATTGTAATTTACATAAAGTACATTATTTACATAAAAAATAAAAAGGCTTATTGATAGATAGGTAGTTAAAATGGCAAAAAAACGTAAACAAGAATTTGTAACTATAGATGATGAATCTTTAGAGTTTCTTGAAATATTAGCTCGTGATACTGGCTTTTCTAAATCACATCTTATAAGACATGCCGTATTTAGTTACGTTAAAAAAGCAAAAAGTATGTATGAATCATTAGGAGAAGAGAAGCAGTTAATATTATTTAAGATATAAAAAAAGCCCTCTTGGCGGAGGGCTGTTTTTTTAAGATTTGAACACTTTTAGTAAAATGCTAAAATGCTAAATCAATTTCCTAAACCTGATAATAGCATTCCTAAAAGGTCAAGTCAACACCTTAATATAAAAATTTTATGGGAATGTTATGACTAGCAACATTTGTCAGTACATTAACTTACGTTTCAATAACGTAACTGGTGATATATTGACACTCGAAGAAAGGGAGATCTTAAAAAAGATCAACTTTTATATAAATCATGCTAAAAAGTACAATAAAACCGAATGTTTTCATGATGGAAAATATTGGGCAGAATTATCTGCAAAAAAGTTTTTAGAACAAACAAAGCTTTTTAGTAGAACCACATTTTTTAAATATATAAAATCTCTTAGAGAGAAAGGAATACTTGAAACTAAAAGATTAAGAAGTAAAAGAGAAGACCAAACAAATTTCTTCATGCTTGCTTATGATAAGTTAATAAGATTAGGCGTTACGGTCATAAATTATAATCCAAGTAACAATTCAACCTATACTTTAAAGTTACAAGATTTAGTTTCAATTGATGAAACCCCTTCTTCTCAAGAAGTTAAAATTTCTAGAGATTATAGATATAGTCTACTAAAAGAAATATCTTTAACTTTTAAAATAGAAATCAAAAGGCTTGAAGAATTAACTGCTAATAGGCCTAATGAAATCTTATCAAAAAATATTCAATATATTAAATACAGATTAGCTAAAGGTAACATTACTAATCCTCGTGGATTCGTTGAAAAAGCTTTATCAGATAATTATCTATCTCAAGTGGATAAACTAGCTTTTGATTCGCAGAAGCAACTCAATGAAGTTATTCATGCTGTAGAAAATAATAATACTGATGATAAAACTATCAATGATATTGTAATCAATATACTAAATGATAAAGCAGAAGAATTGAATGAAACGTTAGAAATAAATCTAAAAGGCGTAACTATTAAAAATAATAAGATTCATGTTTTGTTTTATAATCAGGCTGAAAATATTAAACCTTTATATGAAAACCTAAAATATAAAATTCATGAGAAAACTAACTTAGAGGTGCATATTTCGTTTGTAACGCCCTCACCTCTTGAAATTTATAAATTATCAAAATACGTTCCTAATAAAGCTAAACTTGCTTCTTTAAATCATTTAATAAATTTAGTTAACCATAATCTTGGCAGTTTTGAAGAAATACTAAACAAAGTTAAGTGTATTCCTCTTGGTTATAATAATCATTATTATTTCGTAAATGATATAACCACCGCAAATGTACTTCATAACCTTAATATTAAAAATATCATATTAAGCAAATTTTCTTCGGAAGACTTAAAAGTATATTATAAAGATATAACTTTAGATTGTTATAATAATATAATTGCCGATAACAAAGCTATAAAAGATCAGAGAGCTTTCTATAATCATCTGGAAGTGTATTCAAATAGAATTGTCAACATACCTTACAATGATTTACAAAGTTACATAAGTTTGTTGCTAAAGGAATTTGGTTTTGAAAATAAAGTTAATGCAATATTATCTATACATCTGATAAATGGAATAGAATCTAATTCGTTTATTTTAAATACAAATGATTTAGAAATATTTACTTTCTTCAATAATCCTCTTTTTAGCCAGCTTATAACTTTTAAAGTTTCTAAGAGTTATATGATTAATACTGATATAAATGTTTATTATTCTGAACTATGTAATGAGGAAGTATAAACTTTAAAAACTTAAAAATGTAAAAAGTGAAAAACTGCAGTTTTGTAATTCTGATAAATTGCAGTTTTAACTTAAGATCTTGTTTTTCTTTGAAATCTATAATAATATCTAAAAATGAAGTTTTTAAAAACTTAAATATTGAATATTTGAAAAAGTGAAAAACTGCAGTTTTTAAAGTTTATAATTAGGAGTAAAAATGTTACCACATGTAATTACGTTAGCCACTTCAAAAGGTGGTACAGGAAAATCATCCTTAGCTAGAAGTATAGCTGGTTATTATTTTCAAAGAGGTTTTAAGGTAGCTGTCGTTGATGCAGATCCACAGGGAAGTATTATAAATAGACATTCAGAAGATGGTCCTCTTAAAGATTTATGTGTAGTGGCTGAACCTGAAGAGATAGTTGATTTAAAAATAGAAGAGCTTAAGGAAAACTACAATCCTATTATAGTAGATACGCCAGGTTTTAGTAATAAAACTACAGTAAAGGCATTAGTAGCAAGCGATTTAGTTATTGTTCCATTAAAACCATCAGCAGATGATTTGGTTGCAGCTATTGAAACAATTGATCTGATTAATGAGATTAATGAAACTAAAGAGAGAAAAGGTAACCCTATTATTTATAGACTTGTAATAACAATGTCTCAACAAGGTACAATTATTGCAAAACATGTTCGTAAAGAATTAGAAGTAAATGGTTATGGTGACTTTTTACTTCAAGCAGAAATGTATTTAAGAGTTGCCTACCCTGAGACTGGAATTAATGGATTGTCTCCTTGTGTAACAGATCCTAATGGTGCAGCTTCAAGAGATATAGCAGCAATAATGAAAGAAATTACAAAACTGAAAAAGTGACAAATTGAAAAACTGCAATTTTTCAATTCTGATAAAATGAAATTTTATATTGAGTAATTATATGTCAAAATCATTAAATAGCATATTAAGTAAGAGACCTTCCGCAACGCCAAATGTTTCTTACTCTGAACCTAAAAATGAAAGTGTATCAAATAATAATGAAAGTAAATTAAAAAAGGCTGATTCAGCTAATGATACAGATAAAAAAAATCTTCAAAAGGAAAATCAACAAGTTTCTAAATCATACGAAGGTAAAAAAGGTAGAATCGTTGCTGACGTTCCCTTTGATGTAAAAATTCAAATCAAAAGGTATTTAATAGATCATCCTGAAGATACTGAAAAAACTGTTATTTTAAAAGCATTAAAAGCCTTAGGCTTTATAATTAATGAAAATGATTTATTAGATCAAAGAGGAAAAACTAAATAATTTAAAAACTGAAAAAGTGAATAATTACAAAACTGCAGTTTTTCACTTTTTCAAAACTTAAACTTTGTAAATTAATCTTTTGAAATATCAGATAGTACTCTTTTTCTTAAATCATTGTTTTCAGTTGTAAATCTGAATATCTGGTTCATGGCGTATCTTTTAAGATAGTTATAAGAATATTGACTATCATTAAGTTTTTCCAAATCCGAATATGATTTGATGTTATCACCTTTATATGTTTGTGAGCCTAGTGGTAGAATACAAGTTGTAACTCTGTCTCTTTTTTCAATAGAGTTTGAAGACACAGCTAATGTATTTAGATTATCCAGTTCTTTTTCATAATTTTCCTTATCGAAATCAATCTTAGTTTCATCTATATAAGATTCTTTTATAAGTAAGTTTAAAACCTTTAAAATACACTTCACTGAAAATGCGCGTACATTAGTAAAGAAGAAATTAGAGGTTTTACTACCTACTTTTTTAAGTTCATTTACGAATAAAAAAGCAAAATCTTGGTTGTTTAAAAGATTACTAAACTTATTATTTCTAATATCTTCTCTTTTTTGTATTTCTAATTTAAGAATAGTATTTGCAAAAGGTGGTATAAGAGAAGAGAGAGAAGTTAAAACTTTGTTTTTCATTGAAAGTAAAAATATGTGAAAATCAAATTCATTGAAATGTTTTTTAATAATGAAATTCCTTATCATTGAATTTTCAACAAAGGTCTTTTTTAAATCTTTTAATGAAATGATTGTGTTTTCTAATGTATGTGTATTTTGAATATTACCATTATTACGTATGCATAAATAATTACGGGTAGGGGAGGGTGTATTAGTAGTTATACCTTCAAATTCTAAGAATATTTCATTACGAATATTACTTTCTAAAGTGTTACTTAAAAAAGATATTCCTGTAAGGATTTGTTTTACATTTTTAAAGTTGATTATACTAATCTCATATAATTCTAACTCTTTATTATACATAAGCTGAATTATACTTTTATCAATTAATTGTTGAATATAACTATAGTTTTTCTTTATTTCAGCTTTAGGAATATGAATCGTTTTAGAAGTAGAATTACTTTGTTCTAACTTCAGTAATTTTAATATTGTACCTTTAGTTAATAATACTAAATTTTCAATCTTTTCTAATTCTATGCGTTTTTCATATGAATTAGCGTAATTAATAGTACCTACCGTTTGTATTACTTGTATAATCAATTTATTTGATAATTCTTGTCCAACGTTCCTTATTTGTAAATTTTCATCTATTTTAAATTCTTCCTTTTCAGAATACTTAAAGTTATTACAAAGAACTTCTTTTGATAAATAAAGGCTTGTTAGATTTAAAATTAATTTATTTAAATCATTTATTTTAATTTTGAATTGAGTTTTAAATGAGCCTATTAAATACTTTTGTTCTATTATGCATAAGTTATTTATTGAAGAAATGACTTTCTGTAATGGAATACTGCATTTTTGAGGAACTTGAATACAAATTTCCTCTACATGTAAAATAGCAAATTCAGCATTAAAATTTCTTCTTAGGAATTTACTTAATTTAATTTCATTTGCCCAATTTGGGTCTGTTAAGATCTCTAAATTAATATTATCATTTAATAAATCTAATACATCATTAAGATTTCCATGTAAAAATTCCGTTGCAGGTTTTAAAGTTTTTGAAGCTAAAAACCCTAATCCTAGTTGTACAGGGATTACTTTATCTAAAAATACTTTATACGCTATATTAGGAGTCGCTAGCACAGCTGTACCTATAAAAGATACGGTTAAACTTCCTATTATGAATGTTTTATAATCTTCTTTATTGTCATGAAATTGAATTAAAGAATTCTTATCTTTTATTCTTACTAATTCTTGCTTTTCAGTGATAAATAAATTCTTTTTATTTGATAATTCATATCTATGAACAAAAGTATTAGTTGTAAATGGGCTTAAAACCTCATTATATTCAGGATTATTTCTTAGAAAGATAGAAAGTTTTTTAGTATTTAAGGGTAACACTAGGCTTACTTCTGAACTATGGAGGTGTGGAGCTGCGTCTACATAATTTTCTAAATAATTAGAATATCCACCCATATTTTTCAAAAAAGGGGCGTATTTTATAATTTTACTAAAGTTATTATATTTCTTTGTAGATACTTCATGGTCAATCCACGTAAAGATAGGAGGTAAGATATCTTCAATTTCTATATCGCTATAAATTACTTCTAAAATGATTCTTGATTGATTTAAAAAATCTTCGTTTATACTTTGTTCTTTGGAATATAAACTTCTACGAGCTTCTAAGGTATTATTATAATGAGTATCAAGATTGGCTATATAATTATCTATAAGATTCTGTCTTAACTCTTTTTCATATTGTTCAATTGTTATAAAGCTAAGTGGTAAAATCTCTATTATATTATCAGAAATTTTAAAGGTATTATCGGTTATTTCTTCAAAAAAGTTATTTATGCTAAGTCTTTGTAATAATCCTAAAGCTAATATATTTTTTTTGTTTATTTTAAATGTATATTCAAACAAATCTTTGTCTTTAACTCTTAGCTCTATGTTATTTTCTAATAAATAAAGCTCAAAGGATTTGATTGTAGTTTCTTTCATAACACTCTCTCAATTTGATTGCTTTGTTCTTTCTCTACTAATGCTCTCTGTTCTTTTTGATCATTAGCATCAAATGAAAATGCTGAATAAAGGGTAGTTGAAGGAGAAGGATCAGGTACATTAATTATATCTTTACCGCAAATTTTTTCTTTGATTTGAAAGTACTCTTTTTTAAGAGTTAATAATTCTTCTTTGAATTTTACTAGGACATACTTTATTTGATCGCTTAAGTATGAAGATAGGTCATATATAAATTTTAATGATGTACTTGTTATAATTCCTATTAAAACTGATTGAAGAGCACTGTAATAGGTTAAACTTAGACAAATAGAGGAGATTGCTAAAACTAAGAAAGCTAATTTTTTATATTCTTTAGAGGAATTATTATGTTTTGTATTATCTAATGGTAAAATTTGTTCATTATTTTCAGTATTAGATGTAATTAATTTATTAGGATTTGCAGATAATTGATATTCTTTTGGTATTGTTAGTTCTAAATCATATTCATTTTTAACTTGTGAAAGAAAATTCTCCATAATTTCTAAGTGAAAAGATTCTTCCTTAAAAGTTGTATCAAAATCAAAATTATAATTTGCGCTTATCTTCTTAAGGTTTTTTGATCTATTACTAATAAATGTATTTTTGAAAGCTTCTGATGACACATCTTGGAAATTGCAGTTAATAAAAATAGCACCCCTAAAATCAGTATTATAAAAGGTACAGTTTTTACCAAATTTTACATTAATAAATATTGTATTTTGAAATTTGCAGAAATCGAAATTGCTTTGAGAAAAAACTGTATCAAATATCAATACATTAGATAAGTCAGTGGCTAAGAAATTAGCTGTATAAACATTATTATAGTCCAACCCTTCAAAATCATATTCATTATGACCATGAAAGCATACGTAGTAAGGGTAATTATCCACCTCAAGTGCGGCATTATCAATGGCAATATTTCTATGAAAGTAATATTCTCTTAAGCTAGCATTTTGTTTATATGTACCTAAGACTATTTCTCTTAAAAAAGAAGGTTTTTCTTGATTCAATACTACATCATTGGCCTTAACAGTAATAAGGTCAACATCAGTATGGTAAAGATTATAGCGTACTCTAGACATACGAACTCCCGAAATAATGATTTCATTTCGAGAGATTATTTAAGAAGAGGGAGATCTTATATTTATTACAATCTTATTAATACTATGTCAATAGTTAACAAGAATTTAATTGTGTATTTATAACTGGCTTTGAATCATCATCAAAAATGTAAGCAATTTCTATATATCTTTTTTTATCAACAGGGATATCAATGGACCCATAGATTCTCCCACCTAATTTCTCATAAAAATTACAAGCCATTTTATTATTTTTTAAAGTCCAAAGTATAAAGGGATATAGATTCGTTTGTTCTAAAAATTTCGATGCTTGTCCAAAAAGTTTTTTCCCAATCCCCTGACGTTGAAATTTTTCAAGAATATACATCATATAAATTTCACCTGGTTTCGAGTAAATTTGCCTTTGATTAGAAATTTCAATATTTTCATGAACTCTAAATTTCCCTAAATCACAAAACCCAATTACTTTCTTTTCGTACACTGCAATAAATGTACATGCGTGTTTAAGAGATAAAAGTCTTCTTCTTCTGTTTATAATATCTTCCTTTTTAACGCTATTGACTAAATTTTCATCGAATAAATCTTTATAAGTTGTTATCCAAGAATTTAGGTAAACATCAGCTATTTCATGTTCTAAATCAAAATTCTGTATTTCAAATATTTCAATTTTCATTTTTATTATAAGGTAAAATAAATTTTATAATAGAACCCTCTGGATAATTATGTTCTGCCCAAATTTTTCCACCATGAGCTTCTATAATATTTTTGCTTATACTCAAAGATAAACCTCTACCCCCAGCATTTGATTTAGTACGAGAGCTTTCATAAAATGGTTCAAATATAACCTCTAATTCTTCTTTAGGAATACCAATACCTGTATCAGTAATTGCAAATAAAATATTGTTATCAATTAAATTTAATTCAATTTTAATTGAGCCATTTTCTTTATTAAATTTAATTGCATTATGAATTAAACTTAATATTATTTTTTCGATTTTTTCCTTATCTATTTTTAAGTTAATTTCTTCATAAAATACAGTTTCTATAGATAGGTTTTTATTTCTTGCGCTTTCTTTGATATTTAATAAAGTTTGTTCAACCAAATTATTCAAATTTTCATGTGTAATGAATAAATCAACCTTTCCTACAATGTATTTAGCCTTATCTAAAATATTTGAATGGTAACTTTCTAAGCGTGCTGCATCAGCCTTTAATGTACTTAATATTTTACTCTTGGCTTCTTGTGTAAGTTTTTCCCAATCATTATTAAGAAATTCTATAGCTGTTAAAATCCCCTGTACAGGTGTTTTAGTTTCATGGCTAAGATTATTTAAGAAACGAGTAGGAATAGAAAGGGCAGAAATAACTGCTTCATCTATACTTTCTCTTTTTCCTATTTCATACTTAATAGATTGTTCAAAAGGCTTTTCTTTATATCTTGTAAAGATTAACCCCATTAATATAGCGAATATTGAGATATAACTGATATTGAATATTTGCTCATTTGAAAGATGTATAGCTGCGTTATTATGTAGAGCTTTATACATTATAAAACCAAAATACGTACCAAATGATTGTAAAATTATAAAGCTAAGCCAATCTACTAAAATTGATAAAGCAAATAATGATAGAGCGAGATTTAGAATCCAAAAATTTGTGCAGTAATTTAAGAAAAAATATGTGGTAGAAACTGGAAAGCAGAACATTAAAGTTAAATGCCAATATGTTGGAAAAAACTTTTTAAGCTTTTCAGGCCAATAATCTTTCAATAATAAATTTATACATAATAAAGCTGATATAGTCCTTATTATTAAATCATAGGACTTATTAATATTTATAGCTTGAGGTGACCACATAAAGAATGGTATTGCGTAATTATAAACTGCGAATGCTCCAAATGAGATATAGTTTGCCCCATATATTTTCACTCTTTCATTAGAAAAATTAATAATGGATTTGATCGGTGAAAATATAAAACTAAGTACTGGATTGAATAATTTGATTAGTTTGTTTTGAAATTTTGACTGATTATTTTGTTTTTCATATTCAACAAACCCTAAATGCCTATCTATAAGAGTTAATATGGTGTAACTTATCATATTAGCAAATAATGCTGGTAAAACACTACCAATTGCATAATTACTTTCTAACTCTAAAACATTCCAGCTTATTGCGGTAAAACCTCCAATTATACCAGAGATAATAAAAGTACGTAATGTACCTTTAAAACCCCATACACCGCACATAAGAGGGAATGTAATGACTGGTAGCCAAAAGTTTTGAATTAATATGATTATTTCAAATAAACTTTTAGTAAAACTTGCTATATAAACTACCCCAAAACCAAGGAAAACTGTCGCTAATTTAATCCAAAGTAGTTCGGTCTTTGGGTTTAAGTCATTTTTACTTAATGGTTTTATTACATCGTGTACTACATTTAGTGCTATTACGTTTAAAGCCGAATCTGCGGTAGACATTAGAACAGCAAACAATCCTGCAAGTAAAATTCCTTTAGCTGCATTTGGTAAAACATCAGTTATTACATAAGGCATTGCAAGTTTCGGCTCTAATTCAGGATTTAATACAAATGCAATCAGCCCAATGGTTGCAACCACAAAATAAAATGGAACAAATACAGCAGCAGTTAAACGAAATGAATTTATTGCATGACTAGAATCTTTAGCCATCAATATTCTTTGTATTAATTGAGGAAATAGAGAAGGTATAGCCCATATTATAAGAAGGTATATGACTTTCCATTTAGGTAAATAGCTTGGAAATATTTTTAAATGTTCAGTAGGTAGTTGCTGTATCAATCCTTGGTATCCACCAACTTTTTCTAAGCCTAAATAACATGCTAAAGGAATTCCAATAGCTAAAGCATAAAATTGTATAATATCAGTGTAAGTTACTGATTTAATACCACCGAATGCTGAGTATATAACTACAATTCCACTACCAATTAAAGCACCTGTAAAAGGGGTTATATTAAAAAAGGAGTGAAATAAATAACCGATTGCAATTATTTGTAAACCTAACCATCCTGCCGCTATAAATGTACTAGATATACCAGTAATTACTCTGGCTGGCTTACCAAAAAAGCTTTCCATTATTTCACCAGCCGATATTAAGCCTTTGAATTTATATATTTTCGATACAAATATTTCAGAAATTATAAGAACTGAAATTACGTCACCTAGAAAAATAACAAAATAGCTAATTCCATATTTATAAACGCTTTCTACACTTCCAAATGTCGACCCGCCACCTATCCAGGTTGCTGCAATTGTTGCAAGTAGCACTGGGGCTATAAATTTACCATCACCAACAGCAAATTCTTTTACAGTTTTTACGTTTCTGCCCTTATATATACCATAAAATAGAGTTGCCGCTAAATAAACACCTACTATTAGTAAATCAATAAACGTTAAGCCTTTTGGAATTACATTAGAAAACATAATTATAGTCCTTTATATGGTTTTTTAATAAATTACTTTATAAAAGTATAAAGGTAAATGTTAAATATTTATGTTTTGTTAATTTTACATTTAAATCATAGTGTTATGATAAAATTGTATTAATAAAATCATTTGAAACTAATTTATCTTTATATTCTGTATTGCTTCAGTGATTATTTTAGGAAAGTAAGGTTTTGTGATGCAGGCTTTAGCACCAAGTGCCATGCATTGATTTGTTGCATTAGGGTTTGCAATGCCTGTCTGGATAATTACTGGTATATTTGCTGTACTATTATTATTTTTAAGTCTTTTTAGTACTTCGATACCATCAATCTCAGGCATCATTAAATCAAGTAATATAATATCAATATTCTCTGAATTTGCGAAAATATATTGTAAACCCTCTTTAGGGCTTAAAAAAGCCATTAAATTATACCCATTTACTAATGAACATAAGCTTAGGGTAGAATGATAAGTTATTTCATCATCGATAAGAACTATATTCATATATTAATTTGCTAAAATATTACAATAATATTAGTTATAGCGATAAATAGTTAAATAATTATTAATTTTTATAGTGATATTGACTAAAATTTTCTGTAATTTCAAAAAAGTTATATTTTTCAGCTAGTTCTCGAGGGCTACAATTAAGTTTATTCTTTAGGGTAGGGTTAGCCCCATATTTTAGAAGTATTTTAACAATATTTATATTCTTAAATAGAACTGCTTCAAACAAAGGAGTATATTGTAAAGAGTCAAAGCTATTTGGATTAGCTCCATGCTTTAATAGCTCTTCTACTACTTCTAAAGCTTCATTTTTTATAGCTAAATGTAAAAGAGTAGTTCCTGTAGTTGTATCAAGCTTATTAAGAAAATAATTTCTCATATTTTCTGGGACTAAGCTTATTTCATTTCTTAATAATTCTAAGTCGTTAGTGTTACAAGCTTTCTTTAAGTTAATATAATTATTCATTTTATCTCTCAAGAATGTGTAATTTTAATTAAATTATATATAAATAATTAAGAAAATGTCAATACAAAAAATTGAATTAATAGCAATTTATACAACTTTTATTATTTCATTCCATTTAGTTGTATATCTTGGCGATCTATTTGAAGCTTTCATTTGCCACTCATGCTTAACACCTTGAGCAGCAAAAAATATTGTAGCTTTACCAAAATCATTATTAAGTTTGTCCATTACTTTCATTAACTTTTCATTTGGAATATGAGAAGGGAGGAGGGTAGTCTGAACTTTTTCTTTAGGTAATAAATCTAAAAAAACTACTCCAGCTTTTTTATATTCAAGATTAGGAATATAAATTTCTTCAAGTAATTGTTTAGCTGTTCTAATCATAAAACCTGTATCATCAGTAGGTTCAGTAAAGGTATGTATCATTGAATTTTGATAATAATCTTCTTTAAACCTATTAGTTCTAACAAAAACATACATTGCTTTTGCGTATGAATTTTGATTTCTGATTTTCTCAGCGCCTCTTGCTACGTAATTTGCAACAGCTTCGGATAGTTGATCTAATTCTTTAATTGGCTTTCCAAATGAGCGAGTTGAGGCTATCGATTTTTTATTATTTGGTACATCTTCTAATTCAAAACATGAAGTGCCATTTAATTCTAAGATTAACCTTTCAAGCATTACGTTGTACACTTTTCGCATTTGTTTAGGATCAATATTTGCAAGTTCTAAAGCTGTATTGATTCCTAATGCTTTTAGTTTAATTGATAATTGTCTACCAACTCCCCATATATCTTCAATAGGAAAGTTTCTTAAACATTCTATGCGGTTATTTTCATCGATAATAAATACGCCAGTAGTTGTATGTTTTTTTGCATAATGATTAGCAAGTTTAGCAAGGGTTTTAGTTTTTGCTATTCCAATACAAGTAGGAACTCCAATTTCTTTTAAAACTTTCTGTCTTAGAGTTAAAGCAAAGCTTCCAATATTCCATACATTCGTAAGATCAAGAAAAGCTTCGTCAATTGAATATATTTCTATTCTAGGAGCATTATTAGCAAGGGTTGTCATTACTCTTGCTGAGATATCACCATATAATTCATAATTAGACGAGAATATTTGAATGTCGTGTTTTTTTACTAAATCTTTTATTTTAAATAAAGGGCAAGCCATAGGTATACCTAAAGCTTTAGCTTCATTTGATCTAGCAATCACACATCCATCATTATTTGAAAGAACTACAACTGGGCTTAGCCTTAAGCTTCGGATTGAATATTCTTTCACAAGAAGCATAGTCGAGTAGGCGGTAAGAGTTACCAATTACCACCCCTCTAAGAACCGTACTTGCGAGTTTCCCCGCATACGGCTCAAGCTTTGATAACATCTTTTATGAATTTAGAAGATGCAGCGGTTAAAAAATGTTTAGTTGATCTATTTG
>JAFKLR010000008.1 GCA_017304685.1 Sphingobacteriia bacterium
TTTGGACCTAACATCCTAAAAGTCGCTTATAATCATTGGCTAAAATTAAATAAAGAAGTAAATAAAACCTCTTATAAAAATTCAATGCTTCATAATGACCCAAACTTAAGAAATGTACTATGGAATGGTAAGAAAATTTTCTTATTAGACTGGGAATTAGCTGGATTAGAAGATCCAAGAAAAGAGTTAGCGCATATATGTGCTTGGTACGGATTAAATGAAAAATTAACTGATGTTTTCCTTTCCTCTTACTTGAAACGTAAACCCTCTTCTCAAGAGTTATTAACTAATGAAGGAATAAAAAAAATAATTTTATTAGAATTTGCGTGGGTTGGTTTATCTAGCTTAAAAAATAATATATCAATTAATGAGTGGGATCGACTTTATTCTGAAGCTGAGCCAAAAAAAGTAGAAGATTTATCTTTAATTCAAATGAGCTCAGAAAATAAACCGTCTGTGGAAACATTAAGAATGATTTATTTAGGCCTAATTAAACAATTTATAAATGAAGTTACCAAAGATAAATAAATTTTATTACCTAAAATAGCATATGATTTTTTTAGCCAAGATTTAATATGTGATTAAGTCTCGTAATTACAATATTTATAATTTTTAATTTAATTACGTATATTTATTTTTTGTAAAAACTTAAGAGCGTATCTTTTTGCACAAATGTTGCAGATACCCCTACTTCATGTTTTGAATTAGAAGATATACCCAATGATAGCTTCCACTCGATCATTTGGAAAACCCATTAAAGTATTAGATCAACTATCTGAAGCAATTTCTAACTATGTAGCAAGAGGCGCTGAAAAAATCAGAAATCAAAATTCATACGCTAAAGCAATATATGTTTTTGTTAGAACAAATAGGTTTAAAGAAGATTATTATCAGAACTCAATGATACACACTTTTACTGAACCTACTGATGATACAGGTTTTATGATTAAAACTGCTAAACAATTACTTGAAGAAATATATATACCCAATCTTGAATATAAAAAAGCTGGCGTAGTATTTTTAGATCTTATACCTAAAAATAATATACAGACCACCCTCCTCCCTTCTCATATTCCAAATGAAAAGCTAATGAAAGTAATGGATAAACTTAATAGTGATTTTGGTAAGGCCACAATATTTTTTGCAGCGCAAGGTGTAAAACAAGAATGGCAAATGAAATCATCTAATCGATCACCACGATATACAACTAAATGGAATGAAATAATAAAGGTTAGCTAATTTACGGTAATAAATATTTAATTATAATATTATTTCAATATAAAGTTACTATTATCGTAATATTATACTGATATGATATTAATATTATATACGTATCATTGTTGTATTATTACAATATAAGATTACTATTATAGTTATAGCATATCAGTATAAGTTTACTAAAATATTAGTTTTATATTAGTATTATATTTGTATGTACTTACTATCAAACGCAAAAGGAGCTTTATGATAATTTTAATTGGTAATGAGAAAGGTGGAGTGGGAAAATCAACACTTGCTATAAATCTAGCAGTAGCGCGAGCATTAAAAGGTAAAGATATTTTATTAGTGGATACTGATAAACAAAGAAGCTCTCTTACTTTTTTAAAAATACGTCAAAGAATAAAAGAACTACCGAGAATCCATATGGCCGAACATTCTGGTGACATATATGAAACCTTAAAAGATTTGAGCAGTCGTTATGAAGAAATCATTGTAGACGCTGGGGGAAGCGATTCAATTGAACTCAGAACCGCAATGATAGCTGCAGATAAAATGATTATTCCATTAAAAGCAAGCCAAATTGACAATTGGGCAATTGCACAAATGAATGCATTAGTTGCTGATGTAAAGAAAAGAGCAAACAGGGATTTGCAGGCATATTCTGTTATCTCAATGGCTCCAACAAATCCTGTAATAACTGAAGAAGAAGATACAAAATTAAATTTACAAGATTATAGTCAAATTCCTTTATTAAAAACAGTAATTAGAGAAAGAAAAATATATAGAGATTCAATAATAGAAGGGAAGGGCGTATTAGAATTAGAAGTATCAAATAAAGCAAAAAGTGAAATTAAAGAGTTAGAAAAAGAAGTATTTGAGAAAGTAATGGAGAGTGTAAATGAATAAAAGTAAATTTATTAAACCCGAAGGTTTTGATGACTTTGTAAATGAAGTTAAACCTCAAATAGTAGCTAATAAAAATGCTCTCATAGATAATATTAATTCATCTGATAACGATCCAGAAGTGATCAAAGAAAGTTTAAAAAAAATGAATAAAAATTCTGTTTCAAAAAAACAAGTGAGTTTAAGGTTAAATGAGTACTACCGTACTGCGGCATTATTATTAGAAAAAAAGGAAGAGGGCATAAGCGTGAACGTAGCTTTGGAAAATGTAATTAAAGAATATCTCGATAAATATCTAGATAAAATAGCAAAGTGATATTACTTTAATATTACTATGATATTGCTATCATAGTAATATTAAAGTAATTATATTATTTAGTTAAACCTAAAGTACTCATTGCATTTTCCGAAATATTTCTAAATTGGCTTTTTAACTGTATTTGTAATTCATTTAAAGCTTTATCAAAATCAGATTGTATAAGGGTAGGTTGTTTTTTTAAATTATCAAATCTTAACACTTTTTGATGATTCTCTTCAAAGTTCATACTAAATAAAGATTTACCTTTCTTATAAAGATATCTACAGTAGATTAAACCTAAAAGAGGCTTTAAAAGCATACCTGGAATACTAATCGGTAATCTTTTATTTAAATGAGTAGCCCCTAAAGCAATAATATTCGCTACAACGAATGAAATCAAAAACGATTTTTTTTCTTTGCAGAGATGAGGGGAGACTAAACGAAAATTAGTTTGTAATTTATCTGGTAGAAAATAATTTAAATATTTATGAGACCATCCAAAGAATTCTTTATTTGCTTCATTAACTAGAGCCTTCCTAAATTCAGTTTTCGTACTCTCTGTCATGTTTGAAGTTCATTTTGTGAAATATGAATTCCTAACGTCTCAAAATCTTTGCCAAGTTCTATATACTTAGCATTTTTTAAACTACAAAGTTCATATTTTTGTTTTCTACCTTCCATGATGAGCTTTTGAGTATCATTAAATATACATTCTTTAAATTTAGTAAAGGAGGAGTCTAAATTCTCTATATATGCTTTCTCAAAATTGCATCTAATGAGCTCACAATTTCTCATACTGTTTTTATACAGGAACGCTTCAATAAAAGATGTATTTTCTAATTTAGAGTTATCAAAATTAGAATAAGTTATTATTGAACTAGAAAAATCTACTTCGCTAGAATTTATTCTATTTAAATTACTATTAAATATAGTAGAAGAAGCAAAATCTGCACCAGTAATTTTAGCTTTGCTTAAATCTGAGTTTTTAATGATTGCATCAGAAAATACACTGTGCTCAAGATCTGAACAGGAAAAATCTGTATTTACAATAAAAGCAGATTCAAAGCTTGCACCCTTAAATTGGAAATATTTTTTAAAAAAATATTCACCATCCCCTGAAAAAGAAGAATCTTTGAAAGTACAATTATTAAAATTTACAAAATTAAATAAAGTTCCATTATTACAATTAATATTCCTAAAAAAACAACCAGAAAAATCAGCAAACATAAAATCTGCTTTAAAGAAAGGTAATTCATCAAAAGAAATTTCATATTCTGAATTTAATTTATGTTTCTTAATCACAAAATCTTTGAAGTTTACAGTTTTAATTTTATTTCTAATAAATCTAAACTTATCTTTCAAAGAAAGATTAAGTTCCAATAATTGTGACATTAAATTTTGATTTAGATCGTTTTTCACTGCCTCACCTTTACAGTTAGAAACATTTTTATATAAACTCAATAATTCTGGAGTCAAAATTTTACTAGGGTCATAAGATTTTGATAGTATTGATCTTAGCTCAAGTAAAGCTTTGTTGAAAGATGTGATGTCTTTGCTTTCAGATAAATACTTCAGAACGTAAATATAAGAGGTTAGAATAGTCACTGTATCAAGTTGATCTTTTATTTTATTTAATTCATCAATAACTTTTGAATTATGTTCTTGATGCATTAATCTCTCTTTTTGCAACTCTTCAAAATATAGAACTAAATCTATCTCAGTAACTTTATAAATATTTCTATTATAACTATTAAGATGAGATTTAAAATCTACCGTTGCATTGGAAGGTATATTGTTTAATGACTTAAGATTTTCAATAAATTTTTCCTGGTAAAATATAAAGTTATTAGCAACATTATTAGAATTTTCTAATATTGAATCTAAAGTACAAAGAGATTTTCGATACCAAGTATCAAAAGGAATATGTTTTAAAAATAATTCTTTTAATTCTGTATTCATTTTTTTGAATCTTTCATCATATAAAATAGGATTTTTGCTAACAATAATATTTAACTCCCCTAAACCTTTTAATTGATAAGTTAAATCTTCAAAACTTACTTTCTCAGCAGGTACACTAAATGTACAATTTTTAATATTTATGTTGATATTCTTTTTGATTGTGTTAGGTAGTTTAGGCTTGTAGCTTTCATCATTAATAAACAAAGTATTCGTTAAATTACATTCTTCAATGTCACCTACAAATTCACAGTTTTCAAATATAGCGTTTTGAAAGTTTTTTTTATTTATAGCAGGAAAAGTACAGTGTTTAAAAATAACATTAGAGAAGTCAGAAAAATTATTTAGAACATTCTGACCTTCTGGTGAGCTGAAATCTTCTTCTCTAATAATAAATATATCTCTATAAGTCGAAATATTTTCTTTAAATTCATTTTGTAGAAATTCCAATAATCTATCTCTAGTATCTTCTACTAATTTTAAGTTTTCTTCAGGTATATTTACTTCTTCATCTGTAATTAAAGCTGCATCAACTATGGATTCAACGTTTGCTGTTATTTTATGATAAAGATCACTTACAGTTTTAACTTTATGATGATTCAATTCATTTAACTTTTGTGTCGTTTTAGATTTTATATACGATACCATTCTCAATTCTCCTTAATAAAACAAAGACAGGTTACTTCCTTTAAATTCCTATAAAGGAAGTAACTAGGCTAAAATTAGCCATTAACAGAATGATCAGAGTTAATTTGATTTAATTCTTCACTTACGTTTGAAACTGAATCAAAAGAAGAAGAGGGGCTAATAGAGTAGTCTACTTCATTTGTAAAACTATCTTCTTCTTCAACTGCAAGAACATTTGAGAGTTTATTATAAGCAAATTTGATAGACGAAACGGTGCCGTCTTTGATACTGATTAGGATTTCTTTTAGATTTGACATTTTATTCTCCAAATTTTATTAATTTTATTAAAATTTGGGAAACTTAAGTATAATTGGAATATTATAAATAATATAAATAAAACATTAAGTCAAGATTAAATCGTTAACAGGAGACAAAATATTAACCTCTTGTTCATTATTGATTTTTTCATAATTTAAATAAAAATGTTCTCTATTTTCTGAAATTTGTAGCCAGAAAGGAGATTTTTCATTATTAAAGTCAAAATCTCTAAGCCAGTTTAACATATCTTTATAAATCTTCTTATCCACGCAGATTGAAAGGTACTTCATATTATTATGACCATATAAATAAGAATCATGTATATAATCAATAATATTAACACCTATTTTATTAATTAAGTTCTCTATGAATTCACTTTTTAAACACTTCTCTTTAATTTCTTTAAAATAGTCTTCTATATTATCTTTTAAATTTTCAAAAGTATTTATAATAGATTTAGCTATATATCGAGCAATAGAGAATATATTTACCTTACTAATCATTTTACAACATCTTTTTATTGTTTCATAAAAAGGTGTAGGGGAATTAATTATAGAGTTTTTGATATCTTTGCTTATCTTTACCCCATATTTTTTAAGGGCATAATTTATAAAATTTAGTTCTTTTGATTTTTGAAGTATATTTTCTTTATTTTCAATGATAGTTTTTGCATCATCGTATACTTCAATAATAGAGTTATTTTTATAAAGTTTAACTCCAAATTCTTCTAATTTTTCATAATTAATAGTATAAAATTTAGTATGATTACCTGAACTTTTGTCAAACTTTTTAACTGTAATAAATTCTGCTTCTTCCAAATCCGATATATATTTTCTGAATGTAGATAAGCTCATTTTTATTTTTTTATTTATTCTATTAGAGAAACCTTCAAGAGATTGAGCAAACCATATTTTGTTTTCAAGTTTATAAAGATATCCTTTTTGTAAAGTATTCTTACCTTTGTAACCTGCTTTGTGAAATCTTATTATTCCTTCTTTCTCGTTTAAAACATCGATAGGATTAATAAAATAGTGTATTTCTAACACAATTTTTGCGGCTTTATAGCCTATACACCTCTCAAGGCTTGAGAGGTTAATTTTTATACTCATAAAAAATATCTCTTTTTATGTAATTAAGTACTTGACTCAATCCGTAAAAAGAGATATTCTAGTAATTGGAACTGGGCTAGTGTTTCTCTTTTTAGGGATCGCGGCCCTATTTTTTTATCTATTGTTCTTCTTTGCTATTTAACTAGCAAATGTCAAAATTATTTGTTCAACACTTTTTTCCTCTATATCTGGTAATTTTTCTTTAAAAAAACTAATTCCTTTTTGCAATATACACCGAGATAAAGTGGCTTCATCAATTCCAGTTTTTTCGGATAATAGCTCAATGAATGCCCAATGATTTCTATCAAGGGATATTTGCTTTCTTTCTAACTTTCTGGATCCTTTTGCCATTTTCAACCTCGTATATTTGTAACTGGTATCTTTAATTTTATTATCAAAATTTATATTTCAATTTTTATACAAAATGCACCACTTTTATGCATAAGTATACAAAAATATTCTTTTTTACACCTTTTTACACTTTTAGATTACTTTTGTTTCATTGTGCTGTCAATATATAAAAACATAAAAAACAATTACTTAATAAATGTATAAAAAAGTTAATTTGATACTTATTATATGATTTGTTACTTTTTCTTAAATAAGCCTAATCTTTCCTGCGTATTTCATCTTCTACTTACTATAAAAGTTTTAATGACAAGTTTTATTAGTACTTCTAAATATTTTATTTAGTAATAAAGATAGATACTTGATATATGATTTGTTACTTTTAGTTTCAATTGCTAAGTAACTTAAGTGGTAGTGAAATATTTAGTTGAATATTTTTTTTCATATAAATATTTATATTTATTAGTAAAGATAGATACTTATTATATGATTTGTTACTTTTTGTGTTTTATCCTATATAAGTAAATTACAGTCAAATTTTTTTAAGAGAGAATTATGAAAGTAGTAATAACCGGTGGTGGTACAGGAATTGGAAAATATCTAGCTTTGAAATTTGCAAGTCTTGGTGAAAAAATTTTAATTTTAGGAAGAAGAAAAGAAAAATTAGAAGAGGTTCAATCTAAGTATAAAGATAATATAGATTATTTAAGTGTTGATATAGGTAATGAGGAAGACTGGAAAAAAGTAAAAGAATATTTTGAAAATAATAATACTAAAATCAAATATTTTATAAATTCAGCAGCTGTAATTGAGCCAATCAATAAATTTAGAGAAATAAATAAGGATGCATTTGATAAACTTATGAATATAAATGTAAGTGGTCCTATATTTTTAATAAAAGAACTTATTCCTTACTTTATAAAAGGTTCAAGAGTTTTAAATATATCATCTGGGGCAGCCCATACACCCATTATCTCATGGTTACCATATTGTATTTCCAAAGCTGCCTTGTGGATGGTAACCCAATGTTTAAATACTGAACTTAAAAGTTATGGAATTAAATGTGGAAGTATAATGCCAGGAGTAGTGGATACAGATATGCAAGCCACTATTAGAAGCAAAACAGAAAATGAGTTTCCAAACGTAGAAAATTTTAGAAATATGAATTTAGCTAGTTCAGAAGAAGTAGCAGAAAAGATTTACAAATTCTTAACAAGTTATGAAGATGAAGAATTTGTTTCTAAAGATTGGAATGTTAGAGAAGTTAAATAATATCTTTAACTTAAAGAGTTAAGTCATTGAATTATAAGGAAACAAATATTTAGGGTTTTAACTAATTATTAACTTTTAAATGTTAATCTTCTCATTAATAAAAAGTTAGTAGATATAAAAATTTTATGAGTTTTAAAACCATTAGAGATAAATTTGCTGTTACACTTGGTAATTCATTAGATTGGTATGATTTTGCTTTGTATGGTTATTTTGCAGCAATTTTTGCTAAGTTATATTTTCCAAATCAAGATAACCTAACTTCCATATTAAGTTCATTAGGAACATGGAGTATAGGTTTTGCAGCACGTCCCATTGGTTCTCTTATATTTGGTTCAATTGGGGACAAATATGGTCGTGTGAGAGCTTTTAAAATTGCTTCTAAATTAATTTTTATTCCAGTTTGTCTCATACCCATATTACCAACATATGAACAAATCGGGATAATAGCGCCACTCCTACTAATATTATGTAGGATTGTTCAAGGTATTTGTATAGGTGGGGAATTTGCAGGAGGTTTTATTTATCTGGTTGAAAGTTCGCCTAAGAATAAAACATTTTTTGCAGGAAGTTTAGGAAGCTGTACTGGCTTAATAGGAATTATAACAGCGTCATTTGTATCGATGTTATTCTATAAGTTTTGCACTTTAGAATTTATTGAGACTATTGGCTTTAGAATTGCATTTTCCTTCGCTATTGTTTTTGCTTTTATATCTTATAAACTAAGATGTTCCATTTCTGAAACACTTGAATATAAAGAATTACAGCAGAACCAAAAGGTTATTGCTTCACCTTTAAAAGAAGTTTTTCGTTTTAATAAAGCAAGTTTGTTAAAAGCTTTCGGTTTAGTGTTTATGCATGCTAATACATTTTACTTTGTATTTATTTTCTTAAATATATATAAAACTCAGGTTTTAGGAATTAAAGAAGAAACTTCTTTATCAAATAACACTTTGTTACTTTTAATCAATCTTATTTCTGTTCCTTTGATTGGAAAACTTGCAGATAAAATAGGCGGAAAAAAAATATTATATTTTTCAGCAATAATGTTTATATTATTTTCGTATCCATTATTTAAGTTGATTGAAGTACCCAAATACACTTTTTTAGCAATGTTTTTATTATCGTTCATGACTATATTAGATTCTGGCGTGGTACCAGGGTTACAAGTTAAAGTAATACCAACTAAAATAAGATTCACAGGGATGAGTTTAGTTTTCAATGTTGTTTGGGGAATATTTGGTGGTTCTGTACCATTAATATGTTTGTGGTTAATTAAATTTACAGGTAATAAATATATTCCTTCTTTATATATAATATTTTCTGCCTGTATTACGTTTATTACTTTGTTTTTTATACAATCAAAACCTTTAGATTTAAGGACAAGAAATGATGCAAGTGCATAAAGCGATTTATGAAAAAGAGATAAGACAAAAGTTTGACTCTATAGTAAAAGATTATTTATTTAAAGAATTAGATTATATAGCCTTTTCAAGGCATATTGATAATTCAAAAGAGCTTACATATTTAATGTCAAATCTAGAATGGCAAAAAATGTATGATGAGAATAAATTCTCAATAATGGACCCTGTAAGAATAGCTGCCTCTACTTTATCTACGAATGTTGCGAGATTTGAGCTCATGGAAACTCAAGATAGTTTTTCTCTTGAAATAATGAGACAAAGAGAGAAGCATCAAATATATAATGGGATCGTTATTTTAAAAAATGAAGACGGTAAGAAATATCAATTAACTTTAGCTTCAAGTTATAAAAACTTAGATACGATGGAATACGTTGCAAAAAATTTTAAAGAAATTGACTATATGTTTCATGATTTAAAAAAATTATTTAAGACAGACGTACTTTAAGATTTTACTACTTTTCGGTGCCAAATTATTGGAGCAGCAATTTTAATTTGAGGTTCAAAGATAATAGGTTCAACTTGGCAATTGATATTAAGTGCAAGGAGTCTAAATTTATTATCTTTACTTAATACTAGGCGACGAAAAACTTTAAGACCATCTTCTGTTACGATTATACAATCTTTATTAACTGCATCGTAAATGTTAGGAAAAAAATATTTAACTCCTCCTACATAGTCTCCAGATTGATAGAATGGCATCATAGCATCACTTGATACCATTGTAACAATTGTATCTGAGTATTTACTTTCAAATTCTTTTGCTTCGTATAAAGCTTTAATACTATCATTAAATTTTACAGAATTTTCAGAATTTTCGGGCTTTCCTATTTTTAAAATTTTAGGAATATCCCCTTTACCTGATTTGATCCATTCTTCTGTTACAATAATATTATTAGCCTGAAATATAGATGTTAAATGTTTCAAACTAACATCAGAGATATTGAAATTGTTTGATTCCCATTTTGTTAAATTTCTATAAGAAATATTAAACCTTTTTGAAAATTCTTGCCTATTTAAGTTTAGAAAGAAATCTCTTAAATAGGTGATTCTATCTCCAATAGTGTTAAAAACTGGCTGCATCTTATCTTCTTTTTTTTTATCTGACATATTGCATAAATTAAATTTTTTTTAAGGATATATTAATACATAAAATAGTCAAATGTCAAGGAATCTAACGATTTACAAGTAAGGTAAGTAAAAAGGTAAAAAAAGATAAAATAATTAAAGAAAAGGTATTGACCTAGGTAAATTTATTATTTATAGTGTAGAAAACATATTAAAATAACATGTACAGATTATGGCCCTTTTTAAAAACGTTACATTTATTGAAAAAGATATTTTACAAATGAAATTAATAATCAATGCATTAGGTGCTGCTGAGTTATTTGATTCTGTTGAGATTAATGAAATTATAAGACAAGCAAATTTAATATTAGAGAAATATAACCTTAAAACTAATTATTTAGAAAAATTATTAAAAGAGAAAAATATAAGTTTGAAAGGGTTATATCAGTAAAGAAATGAAAATATTTGAAATGCCTAACTTTGGAACGGTATTAAAAAACAATTAAGTGTAATTGGAAATACGTCTCAAATATAAGGATTTATAACTCTAATCCTTATATTGAAAGGGAAACTTAAATTGTTAACCGTATACAAAGTTAGGTACGTAATTGTACCTAACTTTGTAAGTAAAGCAACTTAATTATAAAAAGGAAATGATGAAAAGAGAAATAAAAGGAGCAGTTTTTGAATTAAATCTTATAGCTAACAGCTTAAATTCTCCGTCTTGTTATTCCTCTAAAGAGATTAAGCAAATGTTTAAGCGTATGGAAGAAATAGTAAATAAATACAAATTTAAAAAAAGTGATTTGAAAAATATTTTAGGAGTAAATCATGGGATCAAATTTTAAGTTAAACAAAAAACACTTTTTAACGGGGTTGTTACTTTTAAGTTCAAGTTATGCCTTTGCAGAAGATCTTTCTATCTTTGAAGAAGCAAGTTCTAAGTGGAGGTCAATTTTTCAAATAATAGAAAGATATATAGCACCCGCGCCTTTAGCTATACTTTGGCTTATGATGATTAAGAAGCTTTGGAGTGAAGGAATAAAAGAACACGCTTGGTCTGTAGCAGGATTATTAACAATGACCATTCTTTTTACCAATATAACTTGGATAATCAAATTTTTTGGTTTCAGAATTTAGGTAGAGAATGAGCAAAGTATATAGATCATTTTCAGAACCTTTAAAATTTTTAAATATAAACGTAGAGATATGGCAATTTGTTGTTGTATATAATCTATTTTTTATATTTTTTATCCCGCCCTATACTGGGATTAGCTCTGTATATTGTCTACTTATTTTATTTGTCTCAAGTATTGCATTACTTATCTATACTTATTTTAAGTGTCGAAAAGACCCTTTCTTTGTAAGGGTTCTTTTAACTATCTTTTTGTCTGAATTTTTAATGAAATTTGCTAGAAAAAAGGTAGTTTATGTTAGCTAAATATTTACCGTTTATAAATGATACAAAAAGGGTAGAGCATTTTAAATATACTGATCAAATCCCATTATTAGAAATATTAGAAGATGGTAAAACGATAATTACTAAAGGTGGTAATTTAATTCAGGTAATTTATTTAACTGGAATTGATTACACTTGTTTAACAGAAGAACAAATAGAAGAGTATTTTCATTTAAGACATAGTTTCTTTAAAAAACTTGAAGTCGATAATGAAAACAATATTTCTTATGCTTTTCATACTTCAAGAAGAAAAATAGAGAAACTTACCCTTACTTGTAAGAGTGAAAATGTATATTTAAAGGAAATTATTAAATCATCCGAAGAAAATCTTAAGAACATTTATGATCTTATGGATTTTGTGGTTATTAGCGTGAAATTACCAGCAAGGCTTGCGAATACTAATAATTACGAAATAGAGTTAAATAAATCTATAAAAGAGTTAAATACGAAAGTAGAAGAATTTAAAAGTTTTTTTAATTACCTTTATCCTATAAACCTTACAATTGATAGTGGTTTGATCACATTTTGGCGTGATTATGTTAATGGGTCAACAAATCCTCAAAAGTGGGATAAAAAAGAAAAGAAATTTCTAGATTTAAACTATGAATTAGGTCTTTCAAATGTAACTATTGAACCAAAAACTGGGTTGGTAGAATTTTATAATTTAACTACTGAAAAAAATATCTACTGTAAGTTTTTAGTTATAAAAGAGTTAGCTCCAGAATTACATTCTTGGTTTTTTTCAAAGCTTACTAATATTAAATTTGAATATAATATTTATCAAGTAATTCAGCCATTATCGACAGAAAAAACCCTTAGAAAGGTAAATCGTGCTACAGGGTTAGTTAGGGCTTTTTTTAGCTTTCTTCGGGCTCGTTTGATGGAACTTGAAGAGCTAGGGGAAAGAATAAGCACAAAAGATGTGGAAGGTATGCAACATGCTCTAGTCCTTAGAGTAAAAGCAAATAGCGAAGCAGAACTTGATAAATTATGTATAAATATTAAAAGTCTTTTTAGTCAATCGGATATTAAGTTTATCACGGAAACTGTAGGAGTTTATAGTACATTTTTTGGTGTTTACCCTGATTATTATAATCTACTTTTTAGTTCAAGAGGTAGGAATGTAACTACTGAAAATGTAAGTGCTTTTATTAATTTTAATGGTTCAAATCACGGTTTGACAAAGAGCCCTTTTGGTGATGAACCTGTTACAATTTTTAAAACCTTAAATGGAAGCTATTACAATTTTACTTTTCATGAGAGTGAGAAAGAAGATTCTCCAGGGCACTGCGTTATTATAGGAGGAACAGGTAAAGGGAAAACAACACTTATAACTTACTTATTACTTAATTCGCTTAAATTTGATAACTTGAAAATCCTAAGTTTCGATAGTTTAAAGGGTACAAAGATTGCAACCGATGTTTTCGGTGGTGCTTATATAGACCCATTATTAGAAAAAATTCGTCTAAATCCATGTTTACTTCCTGATTCAAAAGAAAATAGAGCATTTTTGGAAAGTTTCTTTGCAAGCCTTATTGGTGAAGTAGATGAAGAAGAGAAAAGAGCAATTAGAAATAGTGTAGACGTCTTATATAGGTTTCCAAAGGATAAAAGACTATTATCGACGATTGAACATACTTTTGTAAGCTTATCAGAAAAAAAATTACCAATGAAAGAAAGGTTAGCTAAATGGCTACCAAAAAAAGGTAATGAATTTAAGGACGATATTTATAGTAGCTTGTTTAGTAATACTCACGACGAATTAGAATTTAACAAAAACATCGTTTGTTTTGATATGAATGGTGTACTTAATGAGCCTAAAATTGTTGACCCTTTAACAACTTATATACTTCATGCTTTTGATAATTACGTTAAGAATAATCTTTGTCCGCATATATGTTTTATTGATGAATTTCATAAATATGTAGAACAACCACTTTTTAAAGATTTCATTACAACTTTTGTCAGAGAATCTAGAAAAAGAAAAGGGTTATTAATAGCTGCTACACAAGACGTAGAAACTTTATCAAATACAGAAGCAGGAAGCGTATTAATTAATAATCATACTACAGGTATTTTCTTTCCAAATCCAAGTGCCGAAAAATTTAGAAATTCTTATATTAAAGATTTTAGGCTTAATGAAAGTGAACTTAACTGGATAGTTAATTGTAAAGAACAACATCAAGTATTAATCAAAAAAGTCAATCAAGGCTCAGTTATTGTTGATGTAAATCTTTCCCATTTAGGAAAGTTACGTAAATTATTGAGCTCAAATAGTCAAGACGTAGAAAAAGCAAGTTTATTTAAACAAACAAACCCAGAAGATTGGGTAGAAAAATATTTAGAACCATAGGAGAAATATATGAAAAAATCTTTAAAAGTACTTTTTATCTCAACAGCATTAATTTCAAGTTTCTTAGCATTTGAAGCAAATAGTTTAGTTGGTGCAAAAGTTGTAACAGATCCTGGTAGCTATACGCGTTTTGCAAGTCAACTTGAATCATTAAACAGATTAAGAGCAGAAGCTCAAAGGACTTATAATGAAATAAAAGATATGCGTTCAAGTATGCAAGGTAATTATGGTAAAGGTGCAGGTCTTGATTCAAATATAAGAAAAATGAGAAATGACGTTGTTAATCAAATTCCAGTATTACAAAGCTTTGTTTCAGGAAAAGAAGACTATGATATTAGTGGTTATGAATCAATCAATGCGGAACTAGATAATATTTATGTCCCTATGTCTAAGGCAATGTCGAGCGAATCTGAGCCTTTAAGAAAGGAATACCAACAAAAAGCCTTAAAATCATCGTTAATTAACGCTGAAAGAATACTTAATAATGCAGATAAAAGATTTGGTAAAGCTGAGAAACTTGCAAGACAGATTGATAGCACAAGTAACATTAAAGAAGCTCAAGACTTAACTAATCGATTACTAATGGAAATCACCTTAATTCTAATGGAAATGTCTAATACAAATGCTGAGCTTGCACGTGCAGAAGCATCTTCAAAATATGTCGGTATTGAAGATGGTAAAAGTGAAGTATCTAAAAAATCAAAAGGGTTCATTAAATCAGATCAAGAATATCTTGAAAATGCTAGGAGAAAAGCAAGTACACCTACAAAAACAATTATCAAAAACTGTGGTCATTTAGAAAAACAAATGGGTTATTGTAAATGATTGATATTTTACAACTATGTAGTGATTTTATAAGTGTTTTACCTAATACAATTGAGAATACATATAATGGGCTTGGGGCTTCTTTTAGAATATTATATGGTTTAATTGTTATAGGCTTTATAACGTATTATGGGTTATGGAATAAAGGGGCGGTAAAACTTGACCCCGTAGGTATCATTTATTTATCTATTACTATTCCTTTAGTTCTAGTAATCATGGTTAATGGTAAGTTATTCGTTAGTTATGTATATGAACCATTACAAAGTATAATGGAAAAATTACCTCGTTATATCCTTTCCTCGGTAACAGAAAATTCAAACAATATCTATGATGAAATACAAAATATTAGTAAGAAGATTGATCGCTTAGTTACTATAATTACATCGGAAAGTAACAGCTTTATATTTAATATTACTTTTACGGTTATTCAAGCCGTTATCTTATCTTGGATATTAAAGTTCTTTATTTGTTTAATGGTTATTTATACGGCTTTTATATTAATTGTAGGAAATGTTGCAAGTGCAGTTTTATTTATGTCTGCCCCTATTACTATACCGCTTGCTGTATTTCCTGAGACAAGAAGTTATTTTAAAAACATGATCAAAGGTTATTTTCATTTTAACCTGCCAGTTTGTTTTGCGACAGCCATTATTGCAATTTGCATAAAGGCAATGAAAGGTAAAATAGCCGAAGTTGATCTCTTAATAGAATCCCAGGAATTTACTTCTGATAATATTGATTTTCTAATTTCAGTAATAGGTTATGCGGCGGTAAGTGTTTATTTAATGAAATTTTCATATCAATTTTCTGACATGATTCTTTCAGGTAATAACAGTCATAATGTGGATAGAGGAGGGGTCATAATGTCAGCTTTTGCAGGTGGTATGGGAACTAAAGCAATAACTTCTATTAGTCAAAAAGGACTTTCTAAAATTCAAACTCCAATAAAAGAAGGGCTAAAGTCAGCAGGAGGATTTGCTTATGCTCAAGGGATGAATTTTGTTTCAAACCAGGCACAAAATATAGCAAGTAGCTTTAAACCACAAAGTGCAGCAGCAAATCAAAAACCAGCTGAACCTCAACCTTCAAAAGACCCGTTTAAATAGGAGCAAACATGAGGACAATTATTGTTATCTTTCTTAGTTTTATCTTAATGAATTGTAGTGGGGCTACTAAATCGTTTTTAGGCCCTAAAAAAAACACAAGTTACGACTATAAGAGTCCTTGTGCAAGTGATTGCAAAAATATGAAGAGGCTTACAAATCATGCAGATATTAGATGATACCAAAGAAAAGTGTATAACGCTTTACCAAGCTTATGTTAAAGAAAGTCGTTTAACTGATGATTATAGAAGGATTAGCTATATTTTAGGTGGCTTACTTGGATTGAGCTTAATAGGTCTTATTATTCTTTGCGTCACACTTGTTAATTATAAGCCTGAGCCTATTTATGTCGAGATTTTCAGAGAAGGAAATAGGTTATATTATAGGCTTGCTGAAAGCTTTGAAAAAAAACCAATTGAACAAAAAAAAATTGATATTCGAAGCTTCATGCGTAGTTATGTTGAGAAAAGACATACAATAAATAACGTAGAAGATAAGAAAAATGTCGAATTTTTAAGAAATTCTTCGGAATCTAATATATTTGACCAAATTAAAAAGGATTACATTTATTTTAAAGAAAAACTTGATGGATATATAAGAACCGTTGAAATAACTGACGATACTTTTGTGGCATTAGGTGTTCATATTGTTGAATTTAATATAATTGATATTTCTCCACAAGGAACAAAAAGCGTTAAACAATGGAAAGCTAAAATTGCTTATAAGTTTAAAAACGAACCGCAAGAAATAGCTGCATTATTACAAAACCCAATTGGTGCAGTAATTACTTCTTATACAATCGAACCGAAAGAAAAGGGAGAAAACCATGTTAAAGAATAAGCTCACTTTACTTTTAGTTTTTTGTACGTTTTTAAATGTTAATGCGGAAGTTGTTAATGATGAAACAGGAAGTAATGAAGTTTCTGAACAAAATCGTAAAATTGAGCAAGAACTCGAAAATGAAAGTTTAAATTTACATTCGACTCAAGAAGCTCTTTTCAAAGCAAAACCGAGTTCTAATTCTTTACATATAGATTATAATGCTAGTGAAAGTCCTCGTATAATTCTTAGAATCTTTACAATTACCACAATTGATCTTCCTGAAAGAATTGTTGATGTAATCATTGGTGATAAAGTTGCTTTTTGGGCAAGCCCTAGTCCTAAAGATAATACAAGGTTACTTGTAAAAGCAATTTATGCAGGAGCCGATACCAATGTGCAAGTATATGGTGAATCAGGTAATATTTATAATTTTGTCTTAAAGTCGATTGATACAAAATCACACGAAATTTCTCATATGCTTGTTTATGTAAAAGACAAATCTCTTGGAGTTAGAAGTAAGCATTTTCAAATAGATAACGATAAAGAGAAATGGAAGTTTGCGCAGAATAGATATGATTTTTTACCTGATGGTACCGATTCTAATAAAAGAAATACAGCTTATGAAATATTTGCAAGTCCTGGTAGTGAAGAAGTTGCGCCTGTTGCCGTTTATGATAACGGTGAATTCACTATGTTTGATTATAGGAAGCCTCACTTTATGGGTAGATATCCAGTAATTTACCGTGTCATGGATTCAATGGATAACTTAGTTAACAGGGAACATGTTGACGGATTTATTGTAGTTAAAGCTATCTCAAATGAAGGATGGACAATACGTCATGGCGATAAAGTAGTTTGTGTTAAGAGGAAGAAAAAATGGATAAGATAAGGTTTTATATAGTTGGTGCATTACTTAGTTTAATTGGCATCATTATTTCATTAAAAATCTATTTTAATTCATTAAATACTCATGATGAACAAAAGAAAGTAATTCAAAGTCAAAAGGAAGAAACATTTAAAGACTTTTTTACAAATATTATTCCTGACGATTTTTATAATATTATAAAAGAAGAAGCTCCTAAAATTAACCAAATTCAAGAAGTGGAATTATCTCCGCCAAATCCTGAAGAATTGTTATCTTTAAACGAAATTGAAGATGAGTCAAAAGTTATTGAAAAAAGAAGAGCAGAATTAATCAATAAACGAAATCTTGAAAGAGCAAGAAGTGGTCTTAATTTAGATGAATCTAATGAACAATTTATATTAAAAGAAAATATTCAACCACCATCAATTCTCAATGAAATTAATGAGCCTATTGCGGCAAGCACAGCGCCTATTGACTTAACCAGAACATTACTTGCGGGAAGTATTATTGATGTAACTCTCGATAATGAAATTATTTCTAATTTACCAGGGAAGATTTTAGGTCAAGTATCAAATAATATATATGCCTCTAAAGGAAATAAAATTGTCATTCCACAAGGTTCAAAAGTGCTTGGTAAATATGCAAGTTTAAATAAACTTGGTGATGAACGTTTAAATATTATGATTAATAAAATTATTACTCCTGATGGCAGGATTATAAAATTTACCCAAGAAACAGGACTTGGTGACCAAGAAGGGAAACAAGGCCTTGCAGGCGATTTAGATAATCGTACTGTTCAAAAATATCAAAACGGAATGTTAATAGCCTCAATTGCAGCAGGTTCTCAACTTGCTGTTCCTGTTTATAACGAAAAAGGTAGAGCCGTAGCGGATAGTTTTTCTCGTGCCTTGGTTGATGTTACTGCAAAAGCTTTGGATGAAACTATGGATATTAAACCCATTCTTAGAATCCCTAAAGGTAGTCTTACCCAGTTAATTACTGAAGATAATATTATATTTCCAAAACCAGATGAAGCGATTGTTTTGGGACAAAAACTTGAGGAGAGAAAATAATGTTTAAAAGATTTTATGTTTTATTAATGCTTGCTTTTATTACCTTAAGTGCAAGTAAAAGTGCTGTCGAAAATGATAGAGAAAATAAAAAAGTAATACATTTATCTATTGAAAGCAGTAAAGATAGTCAAGTAGCTAAAATCAAAGATATTAAAGACAAAGGAGTTGAACTTGGTCTTAATGAAATGAAGCTTATTGGTACAATTAGCGAATCTAAGGAAATGGGTTCTTTAAAAAAAGATAAAATTAAATGGCATAGCGCTACATTGAACGAAAAAACTATACCTTTATCAAAACATTTTGAAAGTGATGTTGTAGTAAAAAAAGAAAAAGGTTTAGAAAATGGAGATCAAGTTAAAGCAATGGGAGATCCTGTAGTATTAATAAAAGCTTTAAATCAACTCAAAACACAAGAAAAAAAGGAAGATAAGGCAGATATAAATAATAAAATGACTTATAATAATACTTCTAAGATGCCTGCCTCCGTAGGTAATTCTTCTCCTCGTAATTCAAAAGATCATGAATTACCTGGGTTTAATCCTACATTTCAAGAAAAACATGTTCCAACTATCGTTTCAACTTATGAAGGTTGCGAAGTTAGAATAGATTCTGACCCCGGTGTTATGAAAGTATTTGTCCAAGAACAAACTATTGTTGATGGTGTACCGCAAAATGATTGTAAAGATTCTGATAAAGCTTATCCGATTATTAAGGATTATAAAACTTGTGATGTACTTGTTGATATCAAAAAAGGGGAAGTGTATCAGCAATATAAATTAGTTTATACTAATACTTCTAACGGTTCTATTGTGCCAATCGATGGCGAAGGTTGTAGACCCAATACCGAAGAAGAAAATATTATAAAAATTCAACAAACCGCTAATGGTTGTAAACAATTTATTAAAGATGATGGAACCATTGTTTATAAAAAGAAATATTATGTATTAAACGATAAAGTAATAGATCTACCTCCAGGCTGTGAGCCAGTTTTAGATTCAAATGTACTTACTAAAGATTGCGAAAATAATAGATATTCACATTTCTTTAAAGAAGAAGGTAATCCGACTGGTTATTCTAAAATAAATAAGAGCTTTTATTATGTTGAAAATGGTCAAGAAATACCATTTGAAACTTGTATACCTTCAGGGGAAGCTTTACCTCATAAATATGTAGAATGTGGGTTTAATCATAATGATTATGATAAATATACAGAACTTAAATATAGAACATTTATTAAATATAAAGGTCAAGAAGTTGAAATTCAAGGGTGTAAAGTTCATGACAAAAAAGACTATGAACCAATTTCTTTGCCTGTTTATGTAAAAGAGGAAACTCAATCAGGGGCAAGGATTCATTTAAAAGATGAAAATTTTTATGCCGATACAAATAACCCATTTATTTACGCTGGAGATATCTTAAATTATTTCCCTCAAATAAATGAAGGTTACGGAAGCTTAATAAGCAGAGTAGATCCTAAATTTAAATACCATGCAAAAAAATATAATTTTGGCGAATTGAAAGCCTCATATGGTCTATCAAACGGAGATCATGGTTATAGCCCCTACATAACTGATGTTTATGAATATTGTTTAAAAGATAATCCAGCGAATAGCAAACCATGGTTAGCTAATGGTACAAGTGTTAACGATAAACTTAGTGACCAATTACCTTATTGGAAAGTTTCTTTTTATGATACTGGTAGAACCAATGGAGAAAAAAATAAACCGATTTATAAACTCGATTGTACAGAACCTAGGTGTGATCTTTTAACTTATCGTATATATAAAGCCTATCGTAGAGCTGATAATTCATTATTTATAAATAAAAATGAATTATTTGGTAAAGAACTTATCTGTGGTACGGGTAAATTAGTTGATGCACTAAATCCTGTATTAGATTCAAACGATAATGTACTTAAAGTAGGAAATTAAAATGGAAGATTTCCAAAATTACCCTGCGGTAACCCTGGCTTATGAATATTTAAGAAAATATTTAGAGAGAGATGATATTAAGGAACTTGTTATCAATAAACCAGGTGAGGTTTTTGTTGAGACAATTTATGGTAATTGGGAAAGGTACGAAGATGATAATTTATCTTTTGAAAACTTAAGCTTTTTTACGCATAGCATTGCTTCAGTTTATGATATTTGCTTTGATCAATTAAGAAATCCCTTAATCTCATTAAGCTTTAATCATAACCGCTTACAAGTTGTGGCAGGTCGTTTTACTTATAATGGCTTCGCTTTAGCTTTAAGGTTAAATAAAGATAGAAAATTTAAGCCAAATGAATTGGAAGAAAAAACACGCATAGGGCACCAAGAGTTAGAAACTGAAAATGATTTTTATGATACTGACGATAAAATAGGTCATTTAAAATGGGCTATAAAAAATAAAAAGAATTTACTCCTTGCAGGTGCTACAGGAAGCGGAAAAACTGCCTGGATTAAAAGACTCTTAGCAGAAATTGATTTAAACGAAAGAATTCTAACCGTTGAAGGTGTTCCAGAAATTGAAATACCTCACCCAAACTGGTGTCGCCTACTTTATCCTGAAGGAAGTGACCCTAAAGAAAGAATGATGGTTAAAGAAATTTTTGATGCTACTTTAAGGCTTCGTCCTGAGAGAATAATAGTGGGCGAAATTCGTCAACAGAACGCCTATGGCTTTGTCAGAGCTCTGACTAATGGTCATCCGGGCACCGTTGCAACCATACATGCGTCAGACCCAGCGGAGGCGATTGAAGCAGTTGTAGAATATTATAGTGCTAGCGGAGACTTAACAGCAGCAGTTGGACAGAGTATTAAAAAGAGGCTTTTAAAAAATATATATGGGGTTGCAACTCATAAAAGAACTGGCGATGTATATTCAATTGATTTCACACCTACAAAGGAAATTTTGAATGAGCTTACTGTATAATTTTATTATTTTTATCGGCTTAATTATCTTTAGTACCGCTATAATGATGCTTCCTCAATTATGGCTTAAAGATAATTTTCATTATTTTCCTTTATTCGGGGTAATCCAACTCTTTTTAAAATACGGTATATTTTTACCTAAGATGTATTTTTATTCAACTATTCTTGGTTTAGTTTCAGGTACAGTAACCTTTTCTTGGTTCTTTAATATTAATCCTGAAGGAAAAGGTATTTATGGTAAGGCAAAATGGGCAGGGTTATTTGATATTTTAAAATCTAAAAGAATTAGTTTTAAGGGCGGTTTAATACTAGGGAGAAAATATGGTAAATTTATTTTCACAAACGATAAAGAAAATTTATCAATGATTGTCTTTGCTCCAACTCGTACAGGAAAAACGTCCGGGTTTATTATTAGTAGCCTATTTACCTCTAGAAATTCAATGGTAATTCATGATCCTAAAGGTGAGATATGGGAGAAAACAAAAGATCAAAGAAGTAAATTCTCAAATATTTTAAAGTTTGAACCAGCAAGTTTTGATTCAAATTGTGTATTTAATGTTTTTTGTAAAACTATGCTGCCAGATGATAAGCGTTTTTTAAAAGAATATATAAAGAATGCTTGTGAGATAATTGTACCTACTCCTCTTAATGACACAGGAAATACTATATTTTTTAATGATAGAGGTAAGCAATTAATAAATGTGCTTGCAAGTTACCTTATTTATAAAAATGGAGAGACCTCTTTACCTGAAATAAGAAAACATTTTTTATCGAAAGATTCTTACCAAGTATTTTGGGATATTTATAATGAAGATGATTTACCTGACCATATAAAAGAAAATTGTAGGGACGTTTTAAATAATTCAACATCACCTGAACAATGGTCGGGTGTAATATCGGTTGCTGGAAAAGCATTAGGCCTTTATGAATCAGATACAGTTATAAAAGCAACTAAAGGTAAATGTGATTTTAGCGGGGAATTACTTAGAAAATCTAGTCTTCCCCTTACAGTATATATAATTATTCCAGATGAAGATAGAATACGCTTAGCTCCATTAGTTTCTTTAATATTTGAAAGAATTTCTAGCAACTTAATGTCTTCAAAACCTGAACCCTCAGATCATAAAATAACCTTTATTATCGATGAATTTCCGCGTCTCGGAAAAATTATACCTTTAATAGAATTACCCTCTCTTTCGGGCGGGTATGGTTTAAATTCAATATTTATCGCTCAAAATATACGTCAGCTTTACCATATTTACGGTAAAGATTTATCACATGTCCTTGCTAGTAACTGCGAATATAAGATTATTTTAAAACAAAATGATTTAGAAACTGCCCGTGAATTGTCTCAAATGATTGGAAAGACTACAGTTAAAAAAATCTCTAAAAGTATCGGCTCTAGAAATACAATAAATGAATCTAAGGAAGGAGTAGATTTAGTAACTCCGCAAGATATCATGTCTTTAAACCGTAAAAAATGCATCATTCTTTTTGATGAATATCGTAAACCTTTAAAGGCAAGAATTCCATTCTGGTATAAAAATAAGAGGTTAGTCACATGGTTAGATTAGTGGTTATTTTATTTATTATAGTTACTTCTAAGCTAAGTAGTGCAGATAGTTCTTGTAAGGCTCATTTTAAACAAGCAGCGAAATTATATGAAATACCAAATGGTATATTACAGACAGTTTCTCTTATTGAAGCCAGAAAACATCCTTGGACAATTAATGTAAAAGGTAAGGGATACTATTTCAAAACTAAGGAATATGCGGTTGCTTATGTTAGTAAGCTAATTAAAGCAGGACATAAAAATATTGATATAGGTTGTATGCAAATTAATTATAAATTTCATGGGAGTAACTTTTCTAGTATTGAAGAAATGTTTGAACCTGAAACTAATGTAACTTATGCAGCAAGATTTCTTAGTCAGAATTTTAAAGAATTTAAAGACTGGAGAAGAGCCATAGCGGTGTTTCATTCACGCGAAGAAACCCTAGGGCAAGTTTATTTAGGAAAGTTTTTAAGAGACTTTCACACATTTAATTAAATTAAGGAAATAATTATGACACAACATTACAAAGTAAATATTCATCAAGCTCTTAAAGCGGTAAGTTTTTATGATACAGCTTTATATGTACCAAAGTATATAAATATAACCTTTACAGATGAAAATAATAGTAAATTTTCGACTGTTATAGAGTATTCTTACCCTGAAAAATCAGGCCCTTCAAATACAATAAAGGTTATCAATGAAGAAATAAAAGGGAAGTTTACTCATATTACATATAGTAATGATGAGAATTCTTATAAACTGCATGAAATTATAGAATCTACCTTTAACAATCCTAATCCCGGAGAGTTATTTACCCACTTCCAAAAAGAAAACAATGTATTTGGAAATAAAAATATAACAAAAACTTATCCAGAGGTAGTTAATCATCAATCGGATTATATATATCAGAATTTCAATATTACAAAATTAGATGAAGGTATTTATTTTCATCAAGAAAACAACCTAGAATTTGATTATGTCAGTTAACAAATTTAAAGACTAGAAAAGAGCCGTAGGCGTATATTATTCAAAGATTATAAAGCTAAAGCAAATTTATTTAGGAAAGTTATTAAAGAACTATCACGCATTTAATTAAATTAGAGGAAAATATGAGCGAACATTACAAAGTACACATAGATCTATATACTGGTAAAGATAATGATAATATAGAAAGTTGTACACTAAGAGTAATTTATGAAAACGAATCTAAAGGTAATTTTTGTTATCTTTTCCATAAAGATGATTTTAAATATGATGAAACAGATCAAAGTTTATATTTAGAGAAATTTGAAAAAAGCGATAATTTGATATATGCAAAATATTCAAGCTCTGAACAAAATATTAGGTTTCATGTTACTATGCCTCCTTCTTATACATATGAAGAGACAGTAAAAATTCATAATTCATTTATGAAAGAAATGGTTCCAGGAAAATATAGTGGACATATACCAGAATATATTGAAAGTTATAATACTTATCATTTTGAAGCTGATGATGAATTCGATTATATAAACTAATACGTTATTCTTACCCCTTGTAATCATATTTTGTAGTAAATTACTTTTTAGAAGGAAATTATATTATTAATAGCGGTTCTAAGGGGTAGCATAATCTATCTCAAAAATATAAATAAGTATTTATTAAATTTAAATATTAAATAAAAGCGGAAATCATGGATGATATTAACAAAAAACTTAAGGAACAAATATCTTATAGAGATAACAATAATAAATTAGATATAGATTTAGTAAAACAATTAATAAAAAAGGGTGCAGATGTAAATTTAAAAAACGAGTATTATGATGAAACAGTATTACATAAAGCAGTCTTAGAAGGTGATATAAAATTTATACAATTTCTCTTATCAATGGATGCAAATATTAATGCTAAAAATAATTATGGTGAGACACCTAGTGATTATATTAGGAAGGCTTCGCATAAACCTTCTTTAAATGTTGAAATATTAAAAGCTCTTTTAGGATATAATGATAATACTGAAAATCCTGAATATAATCACATATTATCAAATTTATTATGTAAAGGAATTTATGAAAGAGAAAAGTTGGAAGATATTGAATTTTATCTTAAATCAGGTGCAGATCCTAATTTTATATCTAAAGAGTCACATTTAAGAAAGAATCTTATTGAGATTGTTATCGAAAAAGAAAATGAAATAATCAATGAATGTAAGTTACATGACGAGCAATTTATAAGAGAAAATTATGTTTATGGTAGAAACAAAGATTATACCCCTAATTTAATAAAACTATTGATAGATAATGGGTTTAATGTGAATCAATTAACAAATCATAGTGAATGTTCACCATTACACTTAACAATAAATTATTTAGAGGTAGTAAAGTTATTATTAGAAAAAGGCGCCAATATAAACATTCAAGATAAATATGGTGATACACCAATTCATGCTGCTGCGGCTTTGGGAAATATAGAGATAATAAAATTTTTATATGAAAATGGAGCTAAAGTAAATGCTACTAATTATGATAATGAAACTCCTTTAGCTTTAGCCATAAAAAATCATTGTAAATATGATAATAGCGATATTAAGTATTATTATAAAAACTATGATCTTTATAAAGCTACTGTAATAGAACCAATAAAATTTTTAATCGAACATGGGTGTGATCCTTATTTACCTAACAAAGATGGTTTTTCACCTATATTACTTTCTAAAATTTATGGAAGATTAGATTTAGTTGATTTATTAGATTATAACTCAAAAGATAAATATTCTTTAATTTATGAAGTTAATGACTATTCATTAGAAAATATGAATAATCATCATTCATTCGATATACCTGATGATTCTCAAAGTAATTATATTAATTAATAAAAGAGTTGATATATAAAATTAAAATAGGAGATGTTGGTATGATACAACAATATTTAGGAGCCTTATCATGTATTTTTATAGCTTGGTATTTATATGCTCAAGCTAAAACCATTAAAGGGAAGGATAAACAGTCCGTAGAAAATAAAGTAGGTGCTTATTTAGGAGCAGCGTTGTTTTTATTAAGTGGACTTTATAGTGTAAGGTTATTAGGGCTATTGTGCTTAATTCCTTACTTTTATGGTTTTGCTTGTCTTGAAGTTAGTTACGCACAATATAAATTAGGAAATTTAAGAACTTCATTTGAAACCTTTAGTTTAAGTATAATATTTTACTTATTAAGTTATTTTATTATGAATAAGTTTCCTGTAAATTTATTTGGTTAAGTAATTCTCGCACAAGCTGCGCGAGAATTACTTAAATAACCCATTCCAAGGCATAGCTATAATATCTTTATCAATATAATGACAACTTGTTCCTGCATATATTACGAGCCCTGGAGCAATTTTAGATTTAGGATAAGTATCTTTAAACGCTTTGATACCAGAACAATCCTTTATTCCTACTACCGATTTACCCTTGATTTCTATTGGATAAAGAGTATTGTTTATTTCTAATATTAGATCAACTTCAGCTCCTCCGTTAGTTCTCCAATGATAAAATCTTGGTGTCATATTGAGGGAATGACATATATTATAAATCATTGCAACACAATAGGTCTCAAATAAACTTCCAAACAAAGGGCTCCTTGCTAACGCTTCAGGTGTTGAAATCTGCTGTAAATAACAAGCAATACCAGTATCTGCGATATAACCCTTTCTTTTTTTACTTAATCTTTTTATAGTGTTACCGCTATATGGTTGAGTTTCTATCCATAAATAAGAATGTTCTAGCAGATTTAACCACCTGTTAGCCGTGACATGCATAATCCCAATTTCTCTTCCTAACTGAGAGTAATTTATTTCTTGCGCTGTTAATGCTGCGGCAAGTCCAAGAAATCTATCAAATAAAGATAAATCCTGTATATTTTCAAGGATTCTCACATCTCTTTCAATATAAGTTTGAATATACGAAAAATAAAACTGTCTTACTATTTCATTTGGGGCATCTATTAGCCCTGGGTAATTTCCTCTCCATAAAATATTATATAAATTATCTGTATTAGGTATTAACCCCTTAAAATAATTTGGTAAATCACCTGGAGAATCTAAATATATATCTACCCAATTGTTGTTGGGTACATCATTAAGTTCATAGGGAGTCATCCCTCCTAATTGCATTATTACAACCCTACCAGCTAAACTTTCTGACAGGGATTTCATCATATATATATTTTGAGATCCTGTAAGGTAGTACAAACCCTTCTCATCCGTAAGATCAACCCGTCGCTTAATTGTGGGAAGTAATTCGGTAGTAAATTGTATTTCATCTAAAATAATTGGTGCAGGAAAGTTATTTAAAAATAAATCTGGGTCTTGCTTTGCACCATAAATATCTTGTATAGGATCAAAGGTTATATGTTTTAAATCTGGATATAATTTAGATAATAAGGTACTTTTTCCAACTTGCCTTGGTCCTAACAAAAGCACTATTTTAAAATACTTGCTGATCTGCTTAAGTTTATCTTCAATATGTCTCTTCTTATACATTACACCTCACAATTTGTATAATACACTATCAGATTGTGAGGTGTGTGTCAACTATATAGTAAACCTAGGCCCTTTGGGGCTTATGTTTTGCTCTTGGCTTAGGTTTACATCCTTTTTTACAGGCTTCTCTACTTTTAACTTATTTAGAAGCTCATTTTTCAATGCTTCATTTTTAACTGACTTAGTAATTTCAATAATAAGTTTTTCTCTATTTAAAATGGTAGTATTCGTATTTGATTTACCTTTATCTAATAAAAGCGATATTTCATTCTTTTTAGTATTTAACTGTCTAATATTTTCTCTACATGAAACAATAATTTTATTAGATTTATCAATCTTTTCTAGTTTATAACTAAATAACCTTTCTTTCTTTTGAATCTCGGTTTTCTGGAATACTCTTTTAAGTAAACTTTTCTTATAAGTATTTTTAAAACCTGATTTTAATTTATTTATTGTTTCATCATTTATAATACCTGAACTTATTGACTCAATTATTTCAGGTATTGAATCATATAAATCAGGCAAGTTTAATTTTAATTCTTTTAACTGATCATTGATGCGTTCTAAATTGCTTTCAATATTATCATCTAATTCTGCAACTTGCTTATTGATTTGTGTGATTTCATTAGTATTAGCACTAATATCTTTATTTAAAGCCTCCATTTCATTTACTAGTTTAATTTTTTCCAAAAGATTTAAATAAATCTCTTCTTCCTTTGATACCTCTTGCTTAGTTTTTAGCTTTTGTAATTCAAACCCCTCAAGCTTTCTAAGGTTTTTATATTTAAAGATATCAATAGTAGCGAGCTTTTTCTCATCTAGAACATGAGGTAACATTTCTCTTATAAACAAAATATTCTTCAATTGGGTTTTAAGATCTTTAGAGGATATTTCTTTCTCTACATTTTTAAGGTTCTTTTGATATTCTGATATAGAACC
>JAFKLR010000009.1 GCA_017304685.1 Sphingobacteriia bacterium
ATATCAATAGTAGCGAGCTTTTTCTCATCTAGAACATGAGGTAACATTTCTCTTATAAACAAAATATTCTTCAATTGGGTTTTAAGATCTTTAGAGGATATTTCTTTCTCTACATTTTTAAGGTTCTTTTGATATTCTGATATAGAACCTTCAATAATTCCTTTCTCTTCTGTAGATAATACTTCTTTTGTAATTTCATCTCTATATTCAGCAAGCTTTACATTTATTTGTTCTACTTCTTTAAATAAATCCAGGTATCTCTTAATTTCCTGATATTTTCCAAATAAATCATTGCCAAAATCAGCTATTATCTTTTTATCACCATTTTTATAAGTTGGAACAACTAGGTTTATATTCTCTTTATGTTCATTTAATATTGCCTTGAGTTCATTTGCTTCTATTTTTTTCTCAGCTAGTTCAAAAATGAATCGGTAATCATTTACTGCATTTATAATCTTCTTGAATTGGTTATAATCCATATCAAAGATAAATCTACCAAGCTTCTCTTTAAGGGCTAAACGTTTAGCAACGTTTTCATGGTATTTTTTATTTTCTTTAAGTTGTTTTATAACGCTTTCAGCTGCAGAAAGTAACTTTTTCTTACTTTCAAGTATTGTAAGTTCTGGGTTCTTATTATGCTCTAGTATCTTAATTTCTTTTTCAAGATTTGCTTTAATAACAAGTTCTGCTTTAAACTTTTCATCGTGTTTCTTGATAGCTTCTACTAATGATAGATATTCGTTTCTATCTTTAGAAATATTATCAAAAAGCTTTATAGTCTTAGTTCGAAGCTTTTCATCTTCAAATTTTAATAAGCCAAAATATTTATCTTCAACTTCAAGGCTTGCAAAAATTCCTTGATAATGTTTCGATAAATCTTTGCTGTCATTTAGTTTTAACGCTGTATCTTGAATATCTTTCAACGTTTCGGCATTAAGCGTATTTATATAGAAATTAGAGTTAAATACTCTTTTTCTAATTAAACTATCAGCAATTAAGACCTTCTTATTTAATTCAGTTGTCGATTTAAAATTATTAATAAGAGCTAATTCTTTACTTTCATCTTCATATAAATCTCTTGCTTCAAGTTTTGCAAAATCTTTAAGACGTGCTTTAGATATAATTTTTGCTTCTTGTAAATAACGACGGCAATTTTTATAGTTCTCAAGAATATTTCTTGCTAAATTCTCACGTTTAGCAGTTAATCCCATTAGTTTTTCTATATCTTCTTCATTGACTGAAGTTAAGCTATAAGTATTATTGGCGCTTAGTTTAACAAATAATTCATCCATAGCCTCAATAATATTTTTATATTCAAATACCAAAGCATAACCTATATCTTTCGCGAGTAACTCTTCATGAGTTATATTACTTGTTGCTGCATTTCGCTTTAAATTATCACGGCCTAAATATGCACTTAAAGAATTAATTTCATTTGAAGCTTTATTTTCTTCTTTAATGTTGAATTCCTGCCTACCGTAATAAATTTTTAACCTCTCTTTATGTCTTGTAAACATCGGATAAGCAGTATTGGCATCACACCCACTTGTTGCAAGGGCATACACAGAATCTATACTACCACCTTGATATTTCGCTGAAGTACAAGCATACGCATGAGTAATATAAGCATATTTTTTAGTATCAATGATTTTCTTACCTTTACCAATGATATCTACTATGATTTCGTCATTAAGAATTTCAACAATTGTGCCAATAGAACCATTTCTAACATCTAAAGTATCATAATCGTTTTTAACTAATAAAATTTTATCATTTACTGCGAGGTTAATGGCCACAGGCTTTTTAGCCTCTTGTGAATCAAAAAGCTCAAAGGTTTTATCTTCCCTTAGCTTACCTGCAAGCTTTAACTGGCTTCTTATGTAATTATTTAAATCTTTTACATCTGAATTCTCATAGGCAAGAGCAATAGATTCCAAATAATCAATTTTACCATCTAAAAGGTCACTTACATAATCTACAGCAAGTTGTTGTTTAGCAGTTTGGTTATTTTTAGAACTAATAATAGAATCATGATCTTTATATGAGATTAAAGCATTTCTAAAATCACCTTGCGCAAAGTTTAAAGATGCTTCACACATCCAAGGATGATTTCTTTGCCTCATAATAGTTGTAAGTTCAAAAGAAGGTACATTTTGAGCTAATATATCAAATACTTGCCCTGCACCTATACTTTGGTTTTGGTTAGCATCACCTACTTCTATAATTTTAGCCTTAGCTTTACGTGCTATTTCATATATTCTTCTCTTATCCCTAACTGATGCGGTTGCTGCTTCATCTATAATTAAAATATCATTTTCTTTTAATTTAAATTGAGCATATTTACTTAAGAAATTATAGATAGTAACTGATTTAATACCAGTTTCTTTTTCTAAGTTTTCAGCAGCTTGTCCGTTATTACTAACGCCATATATTTTATAATTACTATTTTTATCTACAATTGCTTTATAACCTTTTATAAGCGTTGTTTTTCCAACCCCAGCATTTCCCGGAATAATAAAATGGTTTGGAGAGAAAAGCGCTAATTCAACAGCTTGCCTTTGCTCATCATTTAAACCTGTTTGTTCGATTTGCTTTTTAACTTCTTCATTAAACTTAATTGTAGATATAGTTTTTAATTGCTCAGAATGCTCAAATAATTCTTTCTCGGCGTTAAGGTAAGTACGAGTAGCATAAAGCTTCTCACCTCTTAAAGAAACCCTTGGTAACTCCACAACTTCATCTAAGTTATAGAAAGCACCTCTTATCATTTCTTTTAAATCGTCTTCAACTTTTCTTGAAGCAAGAACGCTATTTATTGTTCTTTCCATTTCACTTTCAGTAAATACGCCTAGGTTTTCACTTAATTGACTTGCAATAGCGGTAACTAGGCTGTTTACAGTATTTATTTTGTCATTAGGTATAGGTTTTGTATTACGACTGTACTTAGTAGTATATTCTGCTCTTATTTTATCAATTATTTTCTTTAAGTTGAAAACAGCGATATTTTGTCTCTTTTGAATTAAATCAATTAACTGCTCATCTTTTAAAGTTTCTAATGTTGACTTATGTACCATTAAATTGCCTTTTTCTTCAAGAGGAACAATTTTAAAGCAATCTTTGCTTAATTCCCTTGCAAAATGGCTTCGTATATCTTGAGTGTAATTACTATATTTCTTTTCTAGTATTTGATCGAAATCCCTACCATCAAATACTCCATCTAATTCTTCTGTAATTTCAGCAGTAATTTCTTGTAATATCTCTTCTAAGGTTTTTTCCTTTGGAGCTGCTTCAGTAACAGCCTCAGCTTCTTCAATAGTTGATTGTGTTTCTGATTGTTCTTTGGTTTCATCTTTTATTTCTGGCTTCACAAATGGGATAACGTTATCAATATCCTGCTCTATATTTACCTCTGTTTCTTTGTTTTCTATAGTAACTTGGGTCTCTGGTACAGTTTCACTAAAAGCATTAACATTAATTTCTTTATCAAAATCTATATCTAACTTCGTAACAACCTGGTCTAATTCATAGAGGTATTTATTAGCGGTAACATTAGCTACACGATTAATAAATATTTCAGCTTCATTAGGCTTATATTCACTTAAGAGCCTATAATATTCTTCGATTTGAGCTTTAACTTTAACAATAGAAGCATCAGGTGAGTACATTAATTCACCTTTACGATCTTTTAATGCATTTCCAAGCTCATCTTTTTCAAGATATTTTTCTATTTCTTTTTCTATTAAACTAAAGAAATAATTACCTGTTGATTTTGAATTAAGTACATATGTCTCAAGTTGCTGAGCCCCTAGCAGGTTAACTAGTTCATCGGCATCTTTAATTATTTTAATTTTTGATTTATCAGCATCATTTGGCAGATCTTTTTTGGAATAATAAGTCCTACCCTCATAAGAAAATGGTCTATTTTGATATGCGACTTGTATATTATTTATATCAGCCTGCATGATTGTTTTAACAATTGATTCGGTTGATGCACGTCCCACTTTATCGTTATCTAAGAAAATTATCACGGATGAAGGATTTTTCTTTTTAATTAATTCTGCTTGTTTCAAATTCATATTTGCAGAACCTAACGCAATAAAGGTAAGGTTTTTATCTTTAAATTGTTGTTTATACGAATTTGGAGAAATACAATCTAAATAACCTTCTGTTATTACTATTTTATCGCCTTCTTTCACTTTATAAAGATGTACTAATAACTCGTCTTTTTCAAGACCTAATATATTCTTATATTTTGGTAAAAGGTTAGCGCTAAATTCTTTTAATATCCCTTCGTATTTTTCTATAGTCCATTCTCTCCATGTAACTCGTCTTGTAAAGCCAGTAATTTTATTATTAATGTCTTTAATTGCTATAACTAATTTATGAGCAATTCCTGCTTTGTATACACTGAATAAATCTTTATAAATAACATGCTTTTTCTCTTCAATATTTAGAGATTTAAGCATTGGCACAATTTCTTTTTCAAAGTCTTTAGCAAACTTAAACTTTGTAATTTGAGCAGGACTAAATCCTTTAGCAAGGATACCGTCTAAAGGAGGCATTCCTCTTAACTTTAAATGGGTATTAATATCTTCTAATTCAAATCCTTTAGCCTTTAAATGTTCAACTAGATCTCTCCTTGAATTAAACCAGCCTGTATCATCCCAGTGCTTAATAGCTCTTTCAGCATCAACACCACGAGACTTAAGGTATTCATAAATTTCTTCTGAACCCTCCTTAAACTTAGCTTGAATATAGCTAAAGGCTTCACGGTTAATTCTTTCTTCTAAATATTTTGCTTTGTCTTCTGGATTTACTGGAATGATATTTATAGATTTAAACTTAGCCCTCTCTTCTTCACTCCATTTGTAGCCTTCATAAGTCACCCCTAGATTCTCAGCGATAAACGACTCAACTTGCTTATAAGACCAGTTATTCTTTTGCCTTAAATATTCTATTACATCGAGTCTTGATTCATTATAGTTGCCTTTTCCTCGTTCTTTATGTGATTCAATAAAGATTACCCCATTCTTAGATTCAAACAGTTCAACCTTTCCTGCGTTATCTGAGGATTGACCTTCTTTTATAGGATAACCAATAGTTGATTCAACTTTTCTGCCTTTATTAATAAAACCAAATTCTGGGAGTACTAAACTCGGGTTATTTAATAGCTTTTGTCCTATCCCCTCATTATTAAAAAAGGCTATTTTTCTGTCATTTATTTTAGCTAAAACATCTTCTTTGTTATCTTCTGTAACTAACATTTCCTCTTCATCCTTAATATCGCTTGGTAATGTATTATTATCATTGTTTTCTTCACTGGAATTACCTGAACTTCCAGTGCTTGTAGTTTCATTCTTTGGGGGGAGAGTTAATAAACTACTTTCGTAATATACGGCACCTTGTGCGTTTACTTTTTTTATCTGTATAAGTAAGGTATTATTTAACACTTTTTCTAGTGTTTTGTCTATTTCTTCCTGAAGGTTTACATCCTTAAAAATTGCTTTGTTTTTACTTTCAATAGCTTGTGCTTTCTGAGTAATTTCTCTTATAATATCTCCTTTAGTAAAGGTATCGTATTTATCAGCTATTATCTTAATAGTTTCTTCTGCCTTTTCCCCTAAGATTCTTATCATTCTTAGCTTGGTAGTTTTATCAATTTTCTCTGAATTATAATACTCTTTGCCAAGTGCATCTTTTTCTTTTGCATCGATCAATAAAGGAGAAGATAAGAGCTTATTATTTATCTCTTCCCATAACTCATAAACCTCAATTGCAGCAAAGTATTTCTTATTAGCTTTTTCTACTTTAGTAGCAAAATTATAAAATTCATTAGTAATCTCCTTATTAGTAAATTTCTTATATTTTGTTGCAATTAATCGTATGAATTCATCTGTAGTGTTTTGGAAGCCAATAAAGTTCTTTAACATGGTGTTACGGTTATCTTCCATACGTTTAGATTTACCGCCCTTAGCTTCCATATTTCGGGCAATATATCCTTCATGAATTGTTGAATCAACAAATAGACCTTGGTTTTCATAACTTTCACTAGAAATACGTGTATCTAAACCTTTTCTCATAAAAGCTTCGTTACTATGTTCTTCCCAACCTTTCCTAATGCTTTCTAAGAAAGGTTTTTTATCTAATAACCTTAATTTATTCTTTGAAAAACCGTCTTTATTTATTTGTCTTGTTGTGATTCCAACATGAGCATGTGGGTTATTTAAATCGTCATAATGAATTGACATGATATATAGAAGCCCCAGCTCATCAACAAAGGTTTTATTTAAGTATTTCTCTAGCAGCTTTTGATTTTCTTTAAGACTTAATTCTTTGTGTAAAGCTACTGTAATCGTACGTAAGTACCTGGAATTTTTTCTTTTATCTGCCTTCTTGATTTGATCTGTTAGCGCTTGTTTATCATAAACCCAACTTGGGCTATCCTTTGGACATCCGATTTTCGTATAAACCACTCCTGATTTTTTTGTATAATCATGTACGGCAACATCTGCTGAGATACCTATTTTCTTGTCGTAGACTTGTTCTACTAATCTTTCGCCAGTTATATATGCTATTACTGCATGCAAGCTTCTCTCGCTACCATCTGAACGGAGCGAGTTCACATACCAGTAATGAAAGCAAAATATAGCCATATATTTCCTTTGTGTTTACACAAACGCAGTGCAAGCTTGAAGAGTTTGCGTAATTGCGCTATTAACTCTAAAGAGCAAATAGATTTTATCAAAAGGAATTACGATTCGCAAGTGTTATCACACTTAGCTTCATCGTTTGCTATTATTATTTATATAAAAACAAGAAGTTGATGTTTATATTAAAATATTCTAGTTCATTTAGAACGTATGTTAATTGACAAAAAATGTAATAGGATGATATATATTACTTTTACACTAATCATTTTACGGAAATAATAATGAGTAACTATTTCTCCCAAATTGCTAAACTTGAAGAAAAGACAAAGCAACAAATTGCAAAATTAGAAGAAGCAAAAAAACTGCAACTTAAAGCTTTAGAAGAGGAAAAAAAACAATTAATTGAAAAACGTAAAACTGAGCTATCTCGATTTGTATTAAATGCAATAGACAAGTTAGGTCTTCTAGGTCAACCCGAAGAGCTTATTGCAGGATCCTTAGTTGCATTAAGTGAAAGCGTTAAAGCTAATAAAAACGATGAAGTAAAAAGGTTGAAAGAAATGGGTTCATCCTTTCTCGAAAAGCATACAAGACGTAAAACTAAAACAAATGCTTCGTCGAATTCAAATAATCATCAAGGAGCAGCGTAAATTGAAATATCAGTTATCCGCTGATTCAATTACAAAACGTAAACAAGACACTCGTAATAAAATTGAAATGGGTGGGCTTGTTATAAAAGCAGGTATCGATTATTTACATCAAGAAGATAAAGAAATTCTATTAGGTGCTTTAGTATATATCAGTCATCTTTTAAATGATGAAAATGACGGTGAAACTTATAAGGAAGTTTTTAAAAATTTAGGTAAAGAAGCTTTTTTAAATGGCTCGTAGAAAAAAGATAAAAACAACTTACCTTTTTAATGCAACTAATAATAAGTTTTTTGCACTGCTACTAGCTCTGCTAGTTGGATTTATATTTTATTTAAGAGAGTTTACCCACCACTTTACTGTTATATCTCCTGAACTTGATGTTGAGGTTTGTTTTACACCTCCTTCAGGATGTCGAGAAGTGATTATTAACAAAATTAATCTTGCAAAAACATCTATTTATATGCAGGCTTATTCTTTTACTTCCAAACCTATCTATGAAGCTTTAGAGAATGCTGCTCGTAGAGGCATTAATGTAAGGATTTTACTCGACAAATCTCAATTAACTGAGCCGAATACTGTTTATAAACCCTCCCTTCCCTCAACTTCCCTTATACATATTGATATAGACAGATCTGTTAAAGGAATAGCGCATAACAAAGTCATTATAATTGATGACCTCTATACTATCACTGGAAGTTATAATTTTTCAAATGGAGCGGAATTTAGAAATGCTGAAAATGTGGTAATAATTAAAAATAAAGATATTGCTAAAGAGTACAAAAATAATTGGCAATTCCATTATTATGAAAACAAGTTGTTGTCTTTTTCTTCTTTTTTTCATAACTAATAAAATAATTAGTGTTCTAAAAATATAAAGCAAAAAATATCTTATTCTTAATATGGTTAAACAAAGGAATTTGAGATAGAGTTTTATGAAATTGTAGATTAATAAATAAAATTGATTTCTACGTTAGAATTCTTTTCAATGACGATTAATTCTCCTATCTCATTTATCTCTAATTTTAAATTAAAATGATAAAGCATTTTCCCTATACTATTATAAATAAGTTTTTGAAATTCATTTTTCCTAGCTTTGATATTTTTTATTATGTTTTCTAAATCATCTATTATTGCTTTGGCTTCATCCAAAATAATTATATTATATCCATTTGTATTAATCCCATTCCCAGGAATATACATTTTACCATCTATTTCTACTAAAAAATTCATTACAACCGAAGGTACAATTTTATTATATTTTTCACTTTCATCAATAATCTCAATAAAATTATTTCTACCACCATTTTGTAATTGGCTTTTTTCCTCTAAAGAAAACCCTTTTCCATTTGATTCAGAAATAGGAGATTGTAAATTAGGACATAATTTAGGCCAGTTTTTTTTATTATTTTCAATAATCCTGTTTCACTCCAACTTTTTACTTGATGAGGTAAAATATTTAAAAAATAAACATCATTAATTTCAACTTTTATCATCAATAAGTCACTAGTTCTTTCAATAAAATATTTATCTTTTTTATCATAATTATTACCCAAGTGTAGATGATGGATTTCCCAGTTACTTAATAAAGTATCATTATCAGATTTTCTTTTGATTTTTTCAAAATATTTAATATTGTCTCCATTTTTGACTAATTTATGTAATATTGGAATAGAATCATTACTGTACCTATCTTTTATAGCACTTTTACTTAAATATGGTGTTATATTTTCTCCACGTTCAAAAATAGTCAAAATATTATTAATAACATTTTTATATATAAAATATTTTGGATTTTCAAAAATTTCTTTTGAAAAATGTACCTTTCTAGGCTTAGCAGATATTAACCTTTTTCGCCAATTTAAATATATAATTAATAGGTCAAAAAAATCTTTATCTTTAATGCTTTTAGAATCACAATTTAATGAATTTACGGCTATATTTCTTAAATCGGTTTCAAAGGTTTCTTCAATTATAATTTCTTGAGTTTTATCCATTTAAACTTTTATCTTCTACTATTCTATACAACGAAGTTTTGCTTATTTTGAACATATTACATATATCTTTCACTTGATTGTTTTTTTCTAGATATAATTGCTTTATCATCATTATCTGTGAATCAGTTAACTTTTTAGGTCTCCCCCCTACTCTTCCTCTTGCTCTTGCTGCTTCTAAGCCTGCCCTTGTACGTTCTATAATTCTTGCTCTCTCAAACTCTGCCATAGCCGCAAATATTCCAAACACTAATTTTCCATGGGAACTAGTAGTATCTATACATGCACCTTGACCAGTCAAAACTTTAAAGCCTATTTTTCTTTCGTTTAAATCATTTATTATTTTTATCAAATCTTCTTGATCTCTTCCTATTCGATCTAAAGCCCATACTACTAAAACATCATTTTCTCTTAAAGCTTTCAAGCAAGCCTTAAGTCCCGGTCTATTAATATCGCTTCCGCTCGCATAATCTTCATATATGTATTCGTCAGATATTCCTATTTTCTTTAATGCATCTTTTTGCAAGTCTAATATCTGACTTCCATCTGACTTTGAAACTCTAACATAACCTACTTGCATGATTTATTTATGCCTTTATCTTAATTGAATTACTTTGAGATTATCAAATGTGATTTCTGACCATATTTTATCAGTTGTATAGACTGGTAAATTCATACTTATACCTAATGCCAAACAAGCTTTATCAGCAAGGGATAAACCATATTTACCTTGTCTGCTTATATTTTCTAATTCACCTGCTATCATTGCTTGTTTATCATCAAAAGTTATTACGTTACCTACAATCTGATAAATAAATTTTTTAGCTTCAATAATCGGCGCATTATATCTAGAACTTATTATACCAAGCGTCTCAGCTACTGAAACAGTGGACATAACTGAGTGTGAAATAATCTCTAATGCTTTTTCGCTACCAGCTTCTCTGTTAAAAATGGTTAAAAGAACCGAACTATCTATAACTACTGCCATTCTTTATTATCCTTTTCTACTTCTGCTTTACGTGCTTTCATCAGTTCTTCAACAGGAGACGCTCCTTGTGGTATGTAATTACTAAAAAAATCTTGAGCCTCTTTAATCACTTTTTTAATGTTAACTAAATGAATCTCTTCATCTATTATTCTAACCACAAATACATCATCGGTTTTTACATTTAATTTTTTTCTCACTTCCATAGGAAGTAAAATTCTACCATTTTTATCAACTTTGGTTTTTGTATCATTTTTCCAAGAATCATTTAAAAACAGAAATGATTTTATATCTTTTTCATTATTATGTGTATTTTTATTTTTATCCATAACATTCTCCTTTCCATTAATTATATAATACCATATTTAGATATTATATGCAAATATATTTATGCCACATTTAATACATATGGTTTGTAAGTAATATAACTTAATATGACACCAAATTTTGTAACTTTGATTGTGGAATAAGTTTTGGTACTTTAGAATACTGTTTTTTAAATATAATTATATACTGAAATTTAAAGTACCAAAAACGATCGTTTTT
>JAFKLR010000010.1 GCA_017304685.1 Sphingobacteriia bacterium
ATTTAATACATATGGTTTGTAAGTAATATAACTTAATATGACACCAAATTTTGTAACTTTGATTGTGGAATAAGTTTTGGTACTTTAGAATACTGTTTTTTAAATATAATTATATACTGAAATTTAAAGTACCAAAAACGATCGTTTTTTACACATTCTAAATTACAAAATTATAATGTGGGTATTTATAGGTAAGTATATAGGTATTGACATTTGGGTACTTTCGGGTAAAATAGAGGTGCATATAGGTAGCCTTGTAGGTCAAAAATAAAATGTTTGATATTAATAAAATTATAATTACTTCAGAAATGCTTTCGTTAATTGCTGAAATCGATGAGTTTAAAGGGGCATGGCAATTATTAGGTAAACTCCATCCAGAAAAATTATATGAATTACGTAAAGTCGCAACTATCGAAAGTATTGGTTCTTCTACCCGCATAGAAGGGGTTAAATTGTCAAACCAAGAAGTAGAGCAACTTCTTTCAAATTTAAACCAAGCTTCTTTTATATCTCGTGATGAGCAAGAAGTTGCAGGATACGCTTTAACCTGTGACGAAATTTATCAATCTTATGAATATATGACTCTGTCTGAAAATTTAATTAAGCAATTAAATAATTGGCTATTAAAGTACTCTGATAAAGATCAAACCCATAAAGGGGAGTACAAAAAAATATATAATAATGTTGAAGCATTTGATGAAAATGGAAAAAGTTTAGGAATTATTTTTAAAACTTCCCCTCCTTTTGAAACTCCAATAAGAATGCAAGAATTGGTATTCTGGACTCAAGAACAACTTACAAATAAAACTTTACATCCTTTACTATTAATAGGAATATTTGTTGTAACATTTTTAGCAATTCACCCATTTCAAGATGGTAATGGTAGGTTATCAAGAGTACTTACGACCTTACTACTTTTAAGGTCAAATTACTCATATGTACCATATAGTTCCTTAGAAAGTATTATTGAACGTAATAAAGAAAGTTATTATTTAGCTTTAAGAAAAACGCAATCTACCTTAAAAAATGATGCTCCAGATTTTACTCCTTGGTTATTATTTTTCTTAAGATCGCTTCAAAAACAAAAAATTCATTTAGAACAAAAGGTTTTAAGGTTAAAAGCTTTGGAATTATATATGCCTGAATTATCGAAGCAAATCATCACTTTGCTAAGTGAGCATTCTAAGTTATCTATAAGCGAAATAACAGTGTTCACTAATGCTAACTATAATACAATTAAAAAACATCTTTCAAAGTTAGTAAATGAAGGTCAAATAATCAAACATGGAAAAAGTAAAGCAACTTGGTATACGTTGTTTAATTAAACTATCTTAAAACTTACCAAATAAAAATATGTAATCTGCTATTTTCATAGTATTAAAATTATAATCTTCTACTTCAAGATTACCAATAACTGTAAAGTTCTTATAATCTTTTGTTAATGCAAACATCATTAGTGAAGGTGGGCATATTTTAGGGTCAAGTTTTAATGATAATGGAATCAATCTTTTTTCAAATCCGTTATTAATAAATGCCTTTTGCAATACTAATATTATAGCCTCACTACACATTAATCCTTCTTTTGAAATAGTAAAATTTAATAGTTTTTTAGAATCAAATAAGCTATTTTGAATAGATAATTTTATCTCATTTGAATAAGCAGCCATTGACTCATTCCAAGACTTCATTAATTTGTTTGTTTTATTATTAAAAAATGGCTCTTCTTTTAGTAACTCATGTATTATTTCCAGAAATTGCTCTTTAATTTTTACATTATTTATTCGTATAACAAAATAGTGATAACCCTTTTGTTCTAATTTTTTACTAGATTGTATATGAGTTTCAGTAAATTTTTTGTATGCTAAATGATTTGTAGCATGGGCAATTTTAATACCTTCAGGGTTATAACCACCTTTAGTTACTATGGCTACATGACATGCCGTTTCTTGTGTATTAATATTTTTCCAAAATATTATATCGCCAATTAATAAATCTTTAGCTTTAATTATTTTGTCTAATCTTTCTATACTAGCATAAGAATTGTCTATAAAGTTTAATATTAAGTATATAGTCAAAGGTATTATTTTAAAAAATTTAATTGTCATATCAAGAATTATCCTAGTCTAAAGTTCTTTAATCTAAGCGAATTTACTATTACTGATAGCGAGCTAAAGCTCATTGCAATACTTGCAAATATTGGGCTTAACAATACTCCAAACCAGGGGTATAAAATACCTCCTGCCAAAGGTACTCCAAGTATATTATAAATAAAAGCAAAGAAAAGGTTTTGCTTAATATTACGAATAGTAGCTTTGCTAAGTTTATAAGCTTTGATTATACCGCCAACATCACCCTTAAGTAAGGTAATACCTGCACTTTCTATAGCTATATCAGTACCATTTCCCATGGCAATTCCTACATTGGCTTGAGCTAAGGCAATAGCATCATTAATACCATCTTCTGCCATAGCTACAATTTTACCTTGAAGCTGTAGGTCTTTAATAACTTCTGCTTTACGGGCAGGGGTAACTCCCGCTTCTACATTGTCTATCTGTAGTTTCTTAGCTATAGCTAAAGCAGTAGTAAAATTATCACCTGTTAACATTATAATGTTAATATTATTCTGGCTTAAATCTTTTATCGCGTTATAAGCCGAAGATTTAATAGGATCCGCAGTACAGAACAATGCTTCTATCTTACCTTCAACTCCAAAGAACATAACAGTTTGGCCATCACTTCTCATTTCAAAAGCTAGCTTATCTATTTGTACTATATTGTTAACTTCTTCATTAAATAATTTTAGATTACCAAAAGAGATATCTACTTCCTCAATTGATCCTATTACTCCTTGCCCAGTAATTGATTGAAAATTTTCTACTTTCGCTAGATTGATATTCTTTTCCTTTGCGGCATTAACAATTGCCGCAGCCAGTGGATGCTCACTATTTTGCTCAAGGCTTGCTGCCAAGTAGAGCAATTTACTTTCATTGTATTCACCAAGAGATTTAATCAAAGTTAGCTTAGGCTTTCCTTCAGTTAAAGTACACGTCTTATCAACCACTATAGTATCAATCTTAGTGAGTAGCTTTAAACTAGAAGCATTTTTAATTAAAATTCCTAATTTAGCTCCTTTTCCAGTAGCAGCCATACTCGACATAGGAATGGCCAGCCCTAAAGCACAAGGACATGCTATGATTATCACTATTGGCACAAAATAAGCTGATGTTAAATCTGCCAATTTTTGGATTTGCATTTTACTTTTTTGAGCTTTTGATACTATCTCAACTATTTGTGCAAGTACTGTTTCTTTACCTATACGTACTGCTTTAACAATTATACTACCATTACCATTCAGAGTTCCGCCTATAACTTTATCTCCTATGTTCTTATATACAGGCATTGATTCGCCCGTTAACATAGATTCATCTATACTACTGTTACCTTCTATAATAATGGCATCCACTGGTATTTTCTCACCTGGCCTAATTCTAATAAGGTTACCTATTGCTACTTCTTTATATCATTAAATTTAAGTAATCTTAACCCATTAAGTACTACTATAAGGCTAGTACCCATATCAGCAAAGACTGCCATCCATAAGGTAGCCTTACCAAGTAATGCTAAAATAAAGAATACTAACTTGGTGCTAATTGATAAACTGATATTCTGAACAAGTACTTGATATGTTTTTTTGCTTAAATTAATAAAATATGGGATTTTTTCTAAATTATCTTTCATCAGAGCGATATCGGCAGTCTCTAAGGCAGTAGCCGTCCCAGCTGCTCCCATAGCAAAACCAATTGAGGCTTTAGCTAAAGCTGGCGCATCATTAATACCATCCCCTACCATTCCTACTGTTTTATATTTTGCAAGTAGTTTGTTCACCTCAGTAAGCTTATCCTCAGGTAAAAGACTAGCATAAATCTCACTTATACCAACCTTTTTAGCTATTGTAGCAGCAGTAACAGGATTATCTCCGGTAAGCATTATTGGGTTAACTGCTAAAGCTTTAAGCTCTGAAATTACATTATGAGTATTTTCACGCAAGCTATCAGCAACAGCTAATATCCCTATTGCCTGTTTTTCATTAAATAGAATAAGTGTAGTCTTACCTTCATGTTCTAAACGTTCAAGAATAGCTTCCACTTCAGTACTACACAAACCTTTTTCTTCGATAAGACGATGATTACCTATATAATAACGCTCACCTTGCATAATTCCCCTTACACCTTTGCCAATAATTGCAGAAAATTCATTTATTTCCAGCAGTGGAGTTTTATCATCTTTTTTACGCCAGCTAGCTACTACTGCTTCGGCTATAGGATGCTCTGAATGACTATCTAAACTCGCTGCTAGAAATAATATTTCTTTTTCATCTACTCCGTTAATACTCACAATATCAGTAACTGTAGGCTTACCCTCAGTTAAAGTGCCGGTTTTATCTAAAGCAAGTGCTTTAAGCTTACGTCCAAGCTCTAAATAGGTACCACCTTTAATTAGGACTCCATGTTTAGCAGCCGAAGCAAGACCACTTACTACTGTTACCGGAGTAGAAACTACTAATGCACAAGGACAAGCTATTACAAGTAGCACTAGGGACTTATATAACCATGGCAAGAAAGCAGTATCGTAAAATAAAGGGGGAATAGCGGCTATCAAGATAGCTAGTACTACCATAATGGGTGTATAATATTTAGCAAATTGATCTACAAATCTTTCAGTAGTAGTTCTTTCAGATTGGGCCTGTTTAATTGCACGTGCAATCCGCGCAATAGTAGTATTATTGGCTCTAGTTGTGACTTTAAATTCAAATGATCCTTGTTCGTTAATAGAACCTGCAAATACTTGATCCCCAACACTCTTACTTACAGGCATAGATTCACCAGTAATCGGTGCTTGATTTACACTTGTACTACCATTAATAATTACACCATCTAAAGGAATACGTTCACCTGGTTTAACCCAAATTATTTGCTCAACCTCAATTGAATCTATAGTTTGCTCTTCCCATTCACCCTGCTTATTTTTTACATTTGCGCTCTCTGGAGTTATTTCAATTAAGCTACGTATAGCATTTCTAGCCCTATCTAATGAATATTTCTCAATCATTTCAGCTACAGCAAACAATACTGTAATCATTGCGGCCTCAGGCCATTCTCCTATTAAGGCTGCCCCTGTAATTGCTATTACCATTAAGAAGTTGATATTTATGGTAAAATTACGTACAGCTATTAAACCCTTTTTGATCGTCTCTCTGCCACTAAGCAATATGGCAACTAATGCTAAAGCTATTACTAAACTTGAACTTTCGCTATTGGTTTTAAAGGAAATAATTTCAGCTGAAAAAGCCATTATCCCTGAAATTGCTAACAATCCCCAGGCTTTATACGGTTTGTCCGTTGAAGGCAATAACTCATTTTTTGCATGATCAACTGAACAGCATTCATCAATATTTTTAGGTTGCATCCCAATTTCTTGTAATGCTTTAATAACAAGTTCATCATTAGGCAAGTTATGAATAATAGTTAACTGCTGATCAAGTAAGTTAAATTCTAGTGAAGTAATTTCTGCCAAAGAAGAAAATTTCTGTTTAACCAAAGCTTCTTCCGCTGCACAATCCATGCCAGGAATTTGTAATATAATTTTTTTTACCATTTCTATACTCCTTTAATATACTTTTATCATTATACAGCATGCTTATGCTTTTTCCTTTCTCTTCTCTTTTTAAGTACTTTTACTAATAAAAATGGACATACAAGGATAGGGATTACTAAAGCTGACCAAATAGCTAACGGCGAGCGCAGGTTAAACAAGTAGATAGCTATTAATATAGATAATATACATATAAAATGCTGATATTTATTTTTTTCGTTTCCACACATCATAGTTTGCCTCATGGTTATAATGATCATCATATTAATAATAATCATATTTATTAACAAATTAAATAATTATTTACATAACTTTGAATAAATGTAATGATTAAAGAATCTTTTCTCCTTAAAGTACTAACAATTAAACAAGAGGATATTTATATGAGCAAAATTTTATTAACAGCACTTTCAGTATTATTAAGCATTAATTTAAGCTATGCTAATGAGGACCATAAAAAGGATCAAGATTCTCATAAAGAGCATTCCAAGGAAATGGATATGAAGAATATGGACATGAAAGATATGGATCATGATAATATGCCGGAAAAAGAAAATACCCAAAATAACGATAATAAGTAATAATACTGAATAATAACTCGTTAAATGTCTCCGTAAATATAAAGGGAGTAGCTTAAAACTACTCCCTTTATATTTTAGATTATTTGAGGTTAAGCAAAGTTTTTCTAATGAGAGTGTGGCTTCATATCATGTCCTTTTTCATCACCATGCATCCCTGGTGATTCATTGGCATTATGCTTATGTGAATCAGTATTTGGTAATGACATAACCCCAAGTCCGTAACGATATACTGCTTCTCCACCTTTAAAGCCCGTTACTGATAGAAGGGTGGTGGCAACAATAAGGCTTATCATAAACAGTTTGTTTAATTTATCATCTTTTTTATATAGCTTTACTGACCATATTGTTAAAATAAGGAAAAAAATAGCAGTTACTAATGCCCAGTTTTTATGGTCAGTCATAGCTGCATGTGATGGTTCATCATGAGCTACTGTATTATAGGCATAAAACCCCATAGCAATAGTACCAAATGTAAATAAACACCCTACCCAAAGGTTTATATAAGCTGCATTTAAAAGTTTTTCCTTATATGTAAGATTTGCAAAATTTGCTAATATAAACAGTAAAGTTGAAACACTAAATAACGCTATTGTAAAATGCACAAAGACTGGATGCCAGTTAGGAATAATTTCAGGCAACATGATTTTTTCTCCTTTAAAATTTTATTGATAACCCAATTCCAAATTTTTCTTTAGAATCATAATTACCAGAGATATAGAGCTTCTTAGTTATAGAATAATTAAGACCTAATCTATACTCGTTATTACTATTCCATTTCCAGTCAAAATCCGTACGATTGGTTAACTGATGTTCATTAGTTAGGCCAAAACGTAATTTGCCTTTTGAGTCTAAGCGCAAATCGCTTTTAATTAATAAGGGTAGAGTATATTCAAAACCTATAATGGCTTTATTAGTAGTCTCACCAGCTTCCTTGCTAAAACTGCCTCCAACATACGCACCAAAGAACTGCGAAGTAAACCTCTGATATTTAATTTCGGCTTCATAATCTTTGTCATAATTATGTTCTATATCGAATAATAGATTGTCATTATTTCTGGTAAATTTATTGCTAAAGCTAGCTAGGTTTGAAAATCCTTCAAGCCTGTTAACTACAAACCACTTATTACCATGGTCTTTTGAATGGTTTCTAGAGTGGTTAGAAGAGCTTTTATTTTGTTCATTTTCAGAATAACTGACAATACCACCCATACCTAGTTTCATATGGTAAAGATTATGACAATGAAAGATCCAATCTTTTTCTTCATTGGCATAAAACTCGATTGTTGTAGTTTCATAAGGGGCAACATTAACAGTATGCTTTAATGGGCTTACTTTACCTTGACCGTTTAATACTCTAAAGAAGTGTCCATGTAAATGAATAGGATGATGCATCATAGTTTTATTAACTAGTCTCATCTTCACATTCTCACCTTTTTTAATAAGAAATTTATCAGCTGCATACATAGGTGTATCATTAATAGTCCATACATAGCGTTCCATAGAACCAGTTAAATTAAGGGTAATTTCTCTAGTTGGATTATTTTTAGGAAGGGTTGAATCTGATAACGACTTAAGGGCTTTGTAGTTATCCAAATAAGCTATATGTGGTAATTGAGGAGCGACTTTTGGCTTACCTTCTTTATGTCCTTTATATTCCATTTTATCCATGGCTTGCATATTATGAATTTCATGTGCAGAGGCTTGTTGTGGTTTTGAATGATCCATATTAATCATATCATCCATTTTCTTAGCTACTTTAGGAGTATCATTAGCTTGATGCTGATCATGCTTTTGAGGTGGTGTATTACTATTCATACTTGTCATATCATGACCTTTTTCGCTAGAAGAGCTTTCACCCATACTACTCATATCGTGCATACCCGACATGTCCATATCCATAAGTACTAAATTAGGCTTGGGGATAGTTGGGGCTGCAACCAATTTTCCTGAACCAATTCTAGCAGTGGCATATCCTGTGCCATCTTCTGAAGTTGCTCTAAACTCATAAGTTTTATTATCTGGTACTGTAACAATAACATCATAGGTCTCAGCCATAGCGATTCGAATTCTTTGAGCGGTAAAAGGTTTTACTTTCATGCCATCTGCTTCAATAACTTTCATAGTGCTGCCGGAATACTCCAAGATAAAATATGAAGAAGCTGCGGCATTAATGATCCTTAGTCTTATTTTGCTTCCAGGTTTTGCTTTACTTAAATCTAATGACTTTTTGCCATTAATGAGAAATGCATCATAACCCACATCAGACATATCCATAGGACCCATACGAGTTACTGCATTCTTTACTCTTAAATCAAAAGCTTTGTAACCATTGCTTAAAACTTTATCCCAAGATTGCACCGAGTCTTTCTTAAGTGCATAATAATCAGGATCTTTTTTAATATTGGCAAGTACTTGTTCGGGATGTTCATCGGTCCAGTCTGAAAGTACTATTACCTGTTCTTCATCATATTTTTCTGTTTCCTTCTCAGGATAAAATATCATCGAACCATAGACACCCTGTTGCTCTTGTAGTCCTGAGTGAGAATGATACCAATAAGTACCTGAGTGAGTTACTTTATATTGATAAGTGAAGCTCTTACCTGGGTGAATGGGCGGAGTATTTATATAAGGAACGCCATCTTGATCATTCGGTAGTAATATACCGTGCCAATGTATTGAGCTTTCTTCATCCAGCTGATTATTAACTGTTACTCTTAAAGTATCCCCTACTTTTGCTTTAATAGTAGGACCCGGTATAAAATTATTTATTGCTAAACCTCTAACCTCTTTACCACTATAATTTACCGCTTTATGGTTAATATTAAGGATATATTCTACTGTTTTAGCATTAGAATAATTGTTAAATAAAATAATATAGGCTGTAGGCAGTAAATATAATATTTTTTTAAGCATGAAAAATTCTTTATTAGTTTATTATTTTATTATAATATACGTAATAATTAAAAAATGTCTAAATATATTTGATAAGATTTAAGGTTATCATGCTGAAAAAATTATTTTTTATATTATTTATAAATTTTCTACTATCTTCTTGTATTGTTTTCAAAAGTACTAGGCCATCATTACTACAAAATAATAATGTTTCATTTTATAAAATAAATCAGATAGTAGAAAAATATCCTCAGCTTCCTTGGGACCAATTTACACAAACATTTTCAAAAAAAAACAATAAATATAAACCTGAAGACATGAAATTTATGTTATTAAAAGGTGGTTACTCAGAAGACACACTTTTTAAAGTTAATTTATTATCTAAGAATTATATTTTAAGGTTTATAGATTTAAACCGAGCAAAAAATGATCGTGATTTTATTATACAATCTTTTGTATGGGCAGGTTCAAATAATTTTGGTCCAAAAGTTTATCTTTATGATAAAGATTCAACATTCCTACTTATGGACTTTTTAGAAGGTAAAACCTTGGAATTAAAAGATACTAAAAATGCAAGTATTTTAAAAGCATTAGGAAAAACTTTATTTAAAATACATAATGCACCTAATCCAAAATCAAATATTCGACAAATGAGTCAGTTTACTATTGGAAGAGATTGGTATTTATCAGTTAAGAATACTAAGCGTAAACATTTTGGACCTAACATCCTAAAAGTCGC
>JAFKLR010000011.1 GCA_017304685.1 Sphingobacteriia bacterium
CTGCTTTTATCAGTTCCAACTTTTTTACAAGCAAAATGAAGAGGTGTGCGGCCTGTACTTTTCTGAGCATTAGGATTTGCGCCCTTATTAAGCATTGTTTTAATTAATTGTTCGTCAGGATTTTGAGCATTTGCTGCAAAATGTAATGGAACTTGTTGATGCTCGTCACGTGCGTTTACGTTAGCACCCTTATCAAGAAGGGAAATAATTTTACTCGAATTTTCTCTATCTTCAATCATAAAATGAAGTTTTGTGCCGAGTGAATTACTTACTTTTAAAACATCCTGAACCTTTGATTTAAGAGTTTTAATGTCTTTTTCTTTTAAACCATTTAGTTTAGCATAAGTTTGAATATGGTAATCGATGTTTTTTGCAAAATCATCATTAGCAACAGCTAGGCTAAAGAATCTTGGGGTTGAAGCTGGGGCAGTGGATTTAAAGCCGATAGTATCATCTGCTTTTTTATTCTTTTGAATATTTATATTATCTTTTGCTATTCCATCAATAGCTGCTTGTATTACAAGATTAGGTTTTTGTGAATAATAATCAAAAAACTTTCGTTCTTCTTCAAGAGTATAAAAAGATTTATCAATATCAAAATTTATATATAATCCATGAATTTTATTAGGTTCATTTGTGATTTCTAATTTTGTGAAATAATCATTAATCCAGTGCGGAAGAATAGGATGAATATCTCTATTGATAAAAGTGTCGCTCATGAAAGGAGTCCATCCCTGATAGAAAAATATTACACTACTTCTTTTCTCACTTTCTGTGGCACTTACCGCAACATTATTTTTAACTTCGACAAAACCAGTAAATTCACCATCTTTTTCGCTACTACTAAAAAAGAGACCATATCCTTCATCAAGGCCTTTACTAACATTACCATATGTTCCTTGATACTTTACTTTAGTTCTATTTGTATAGTGATCTTTTATTTTTACTCTTTCGGTGCTTACTTCTCTAGCTGGTCTAACATTTGATATTTTATTATTATCAAAATACCCGTCATTTAGAGCGAGTTGTAATTCTGGACCATAAATATAGAATGTTTTTTTAAAGCTTTTTAAATCACTAGATAAATTAGTAAATTGGTTTGCGTAATTGTTATTTAAGAATTTTTGTAATTGTGTATAGGTACTATGCTTAAATTCGGTAACGCTAATTTCAGCATCTTTATAGAGATGTTCAAAACTGGGAGGGTTATTTTGGTCTTTTGACATGATAGAAACCTAATAAAAGTTAATATAAATGTTAACATTTGGTTAAATCATAATATTTTCATAATTATTTGTCAACCATAGGTAGTAACCTTATAAGTAATATATATATATTTTAGTTATATAATTAACTATTAACTAACGTTCTCTAGAAGGAGGATCTGTACGTTTAGGAGTATGTGGAGGTGAAGGATCTTTTCCATCATCACCTTTTCCTTTAACCGGTTCAACTTTACCTTGCAAGTCTTTAGCAACTTCTTTAGCCTCACCTTTGGCTTTTTCCACTGGAGTACTTTGTCCTTTTTGATTTTCAAGTTCACTACGAACATCTTTCATACCACTTTTAACACCTGCTTCAAACTGTTTTTGAGGAGTTGAGGCAGTTTTAGCAGCTTCTACAAGCTTAGCGTCGTTTACTTTATCATCGCCATATAAATTACGTAAATTATCCTGTTGCTGAACTATCTTTTGGTCTTTGTCTTTACTATTATGTTGTTTATTATCCTTTGAATTTTCTTGATTTGAAGCAATACGCTCATCTCTTACATTATTTTCATCTTTAGTTTTACTAATAGCCTCAATCTTTTCTTTAAGGTTAGAATCTTCTTTAAGTTTATCTACCACCTTTGATAAATCATCTTTAATTTTAGTAGCACTTTCATCAAAAGGTATTTTTATTTCATCTTTAGTTTTACTTTCGCCAATTCCAGCTTTAAGGGCAGCACTTGATTCATTAGCCTGTTTGGAAGGGGTTTCTTTTGATTGACTTTCCTGCTGCTGTTTTTGTTGCTCATTACTTGCAGCTTTTGAGGCTTCTGCCTTTCCTTCAAATTCTTTTAATAAATCATCTTTAAATACTGCTTTATCAGCTTGAGGTTCTAAACCAAGAAAAGATTTCGCAGATGCTATAATGAAATTAGCTAAAACCTTAGGTAATAGGAAATTCATAGCTTTCTTAAGCCAACTTTCCTTAACACCGATTTTCTCTAGTAATTCTAATTCTTCTGGTGTTAATTCAATATCACCCTCTGCTTTCAGTTTTTCAATAACTGCTTCTAATTTTTCCAAGGTTTGAGGTGACGCAAGTTCCTTATCACTGGCTTTTTTATTATTTTTGCTATTTTCTTCCTGATCTTGAATAAATTCCTCTAAAAGAGTGGCAAGTTCTTGCCTTTCTTTAGGATTTAAAGAGTTGATTTTCTCATTCTTTTTTTTTAGTTCGTTATTTTTAATATTAACCTTATTTTCAGCTTCTTTTATTTTATTTTTATCATTATCGTTACCATCAGCCATAATAAAGCCTTTAGAATATCTATTAATCATTTATTAATTATTTAACATTTTGCTTATAATGTCAAGTTTTACTCCATATTTCTTTTTAAATGTTTGAAACTTAAATAATATTAACTAAATTTTATGCATAATTTTGTAATACTTTACTTTGTATTCGGCTTTAATTAAATAGTATCCACCGATAATTAATAGTGAAACAATATTACTGTATTTTTTTTCTATTATAAATTCCTTACCATTAATGAATATTATAATTATCTGTAGGATATAATAACAATTAACTTTACAATCTTTACCATTAGTAAATTTCTCGCTTACTTTATATTTTATGTCTTTAATTATTGTCATATTTCGTAATAAAGAATTTAAACTAATAATTTTTATAGTAGTTAAATCGATTTCTTCCTTTATATCATTATTAAGGGGATTAACTTTTAGGGTATCTTCTACTACACGAGGTTTGATAACATCTAAAGGGGTAAGATTTTTATTATTTTTTATATTAGGATTAGCTCCAATCTTTAAAAGGTACTTAAATATTCCTCTTTTATCGAGACGTGCTGCAAAATGTAATGCTGTGTTACCATTATTATCCTGAGCGTTTATATCTAATAATTTTCCTGTTTTTTTACTGTGCTTATGTAAAGCTTTAATAATTTTAATATTGCCACCAAGTACTGCATTATGGATCAGACTTCTGCCATCAAAACTTCTAATACTTATATCAACGTTATATTTAAGTAATAATAAGGTAATTTCAAGAGAAGAGCTTACTACATATTGAAGGTATGAACAATTGTCCTTCCTTAATTTATGTACATCAGCATTATGCTCTAACAATAGTTTTATTATTTCAAAATCTTTATTAAATATAGCATCCGAAAGAGGAGTGTCTTCTGAATTATTTACAGTATTTACCTCTGCATTTTTACTAAGTAAGTATTTAACTATATCCTTTTTTTTTCGACATATAGCTTTATGTAAAGGAGTATTGTTAAAATCGTTACAATAATTTACATCTGCCCCTCTAGCAATTAATAGCTTAACATTATCTAAAGAATTACCTGCTTCTTCAAGTAATTGCTTATTTAAATTATCAATTACTTCTAAAATCTTATGAGTATTAATTTCTAAAGGTGTAATACTAGGAAATGGGCCTTTTATTTTACTAAGTTTAACGAGGTGATGCGCAAGGCTTAATAAAATTTTATCTTCTTTTACTTGAATATATCTTCCAAGTGAATCCTCAATAATTTCAATTTCTTTATTATTTACTTTAGTGGCTAAATTGTAAAAAAGTTCTTCATATCTATTTTTAGGATTTGGATATTCCTCATCTTCCTTTTTCCTATCTTGCTTATAGTTTGATAATAAATTAAATACATCAATATTGTTAGTATCTTTTGCGGCATCAGATGCAGTTTTTCCTTCTATATTTTTAAATGTAATATCGCAGTTGTAATCAAGAAGTAATTCAGTTATTTGTAAATAACCACAATAAGCAGCATAATGTAACGGACTTAGTCCTATATAATTAATTGCATAGTCCTCAATTTTTTTATCTAACTTTTGGGAAGTTTCTAATAATATTCTTGTAGTTGTTAAACAACCCGCAGTTACTGATAGATGTAGAGGTGTGTTACCTAAGTGATTTTTATTTTCAATATTTGCGCCTGCATTTAATAGGGTGAGTAGAATATTTGGATAGTTGTTACTTGCAGCAAAATGTAAAGGCGTAAAGTTTTCATTACTTTTACAGTTAACATTTGCCCCACTTGCAATTAAAAGTTTTACTATTCCAAGGTAGCCATTTCTGCATGCTTCATGTAAAGGTGTATAATTTAAATTATCACAAACATCTATTGCAACTCCTTTACATAATAAATAATTTACAATATCAAATTGACCTTTAATAACAGCAAGATGAAGTGCTGTTTGCTCGAAAGAATTTCTGAAATTTATATCAGCACCTCTTTTTATAAAGAATTTTACTTTCTCAAATGAAAACTCAGTATTTGCAAGTAAACTTGTACTTAAATTTGTAGCAACTCTTATAATATTACTTATTTTCGTATCTGATTTATATTGTTCAAATTCTTTTTTTTGTAAGACACGGTAAAAGCTTAAAAGATAATTTGGATTAGTAACTTCGATAAATTCACCATTTGAATCAATGGTTACTTTAATATCCTCATTACATATCCATTTTACAACTAACTTAGCTAATTGATCGCTTGTGCCTTTAGAAGAGCTAATTATTTCGTTTAAATTATTTTTTTTTATAATATTTATAGTTTCATTTTCTTCAACTATGTTTTCATTATTATTTTCGCGTTCTTTATGGATATTAGATAAATATAAAACTACTTCTAGTTTTCCTTCTTCTTCAGCGGTTTGAAGTGGAGTTCTTCCCTCATTATTTTTAATATTTAATTTTGCGCCAGCTTCAATTAAATCCTTAGTGATATTAAGATAACCGTTATGAGCTGCTAAATGAAGGGGTGTAAAACCAATTTTTGTCTTTGCTTCCAAATTAGCTTTATATAAAATTAATAATTTAACTATATTTTCTTGGCCATACCTTACAGCTTCATGTAAAGGAGTTTGATTATAAATATTTCTAATATCAATTTCAGCGCCTTTTTTCAATAAAGCCTCTACTGTTTTTACAGAGCCATTTTTTACAGTAAAATGTAAAGGAGTATTCTCATCATTATCAGTACAGTTAATATCAACACCTCTTGATATATGAAAATCTACGTTTAAAGTCTTATTATTATAATTTAAGTTGTTAATTAAACTTGTATTCAGTTTGAGTAACAACTCATATATTTCTTTTAATTTTTGATTATTATTTACTATATTTAGAAAAGGTATGGTTTTATATGTCTTATGAAGATATTTAATTATTAATGGAGTCTTAGCCTCTATAAAAGAACCATTAATATCGGTTTTAATTAAGATATCACCGCTTTCAACCGATTTTACTAAATACTCAAGCATTTCCTCAGTGTTAACAGAAGATGGAAGAGCCCTTGAGCCGCAAAAATCAAGGTGGACAATATTATTTTTACTTCCATCTGAAGAAGAGGTTATATCCATAACAGTTTAAAATAACAAATAGTTAATATATTAACTATTATGATATATATTAGCTTTTAAGTCAAATGTGAGAAGAGAACTAACAAACCTTTATAAAATCACAGTAAAGCCTAAATTCCATCTATTTGTTGTGGAATAATGAAGCTTTCAAATCTATATTTCACTTAAACTTTCTTTGTCCATTTGACGTTGAAGTAAAATTTTTTCAATTTTATCTAGTAACTCATGTTGTTCTTTAATAAAATTATCCTGCTTTTCGTGAATTTCACTTACTTGAGTAGTAACATTGTTAATTGTAGATATTAAACCTAAATTATTAGAATTACTATCTTGAGTCATAGCTACCTCTTAGTTAAAAATTGCAATATTGTTAACGTATTATTAGTTAAGTGTCAAACAACAAGAGTTATAAATGAAGTCTTAAAAATGATCGTTAAAAGGTTTATCTAGGTTATGGAACTGATTTATAACAATTTCACCTTCTGGAAATTTTGCCTTAATTTCTAATTCCCCACCCATAGCTTTTATATAGTTTTGTAAAGTAGATAAATACATATCAGTTCTTTTTTCCAATTTAGAGATATTAGCTTGAGAGGTTTGTAAAACTTCAGCTAATGTTTCTTGACTATATTGCCTTGCTAATCTTAACTCATTTAAGGCCATTTCTTTCTTCATTTCTTCTGCTAAAAGCTTAGATTTTTCTCTAGCTTCTGGTGTCATCTTATTTCTTAATTCATCAAATGAACGTGCCATAACTTATTTCTCCTTTATACTTTTCAAATGTTCATCAAAAAGATTATCTGCTTTTTTAATCATTTTATCGTACCAAGAATCATCCCCTGTCTTATCACCGCCTAATATTAATATAGCTACTCTTCTTGGGTCAAAAGCATATAATACTCTTAATGGTCTTCCTTTATGTTGTACTCTTAATTCTTTCAAATTTGAATGTTTAGATCCTTTTATAGTATCACTATGAGGACGATTTAGTAATGGTCCACGTTCCTCTAAGAGATAAATTCCTGCATCTACAGATATCTTTTCATCCTCTTTCAAACTATCCCACCATTCTTCAAATTCATCAAGATATTCAATTTTCCAATTCAATATAATCTCCATTTTCTATAATTATATTATAACCTAAAAGTTATATAACCTGCAAGTTATATTTTGTAAAAATTGTTTGTCCTAAAAACGATCGTTTTTGGTACTTTAAATTTCAGTATATAATTATATTTAAAAAACAGTATTCTAAAGTACCAAAACTTATTCCACAATCAAAGTTACAAAATTTGGTGTCATATTAAGTTATATTACTTACAAACCATATGTATTAAAT